>CAIQND010000801.1 GCA_903873045.1 uncultured Methylococcaceae bacterium
AGCACAAAATACCTATCGTGGTTTGGTCAAGGTACTTAAAGGCGCAGAAAATGCCCGTAACTATACCCAGTGCGATTCCTTGTTGGTTGGCGATAAATGCGGTGCCCATACGTTTCCTTATATAGAAGTCAAGCAGCCCTCGGCACAGATTGAGCATGAAGCGACCACTTCTAAAATTAGCGAAGATCAGTTGTTCTTCTGCCAGCAACGCGGACTTTCAGCAGAAGACGCGGTATCGATGATAGTTAACGGTTTTTGTAAAGAAGTGTTTAAGGAGCTGCCAATGGAATTTGCGGTAGAAGCACAGGCTTTGTTGGGTTTGAGTCTGGAAGGTTCAGTGGGTTAGTGGGCAAATACGACAAGATTTTGCAGAAAATCATTCATGGACGTTCTGATGCCAATATTTTATTTTCCGAATTGAGGCAGTTGTTGTTACGTTTAGGTTTTCAGGAACGGATTCGTGGCGACCATCATATTTTTAGTAAAGAAGGCATTGTCGAGATTTTGAATATACAACCAATAGGCTCAATGGCAAAAGCGTATCAGGTTAAACAAATTCGTCACATTATTGTTCGATATCGTTTGGGGTTAGATGATGACTAAATATGAAATGATTATTTACTGGAGCGAAGAAGATCAACTCTTTATTGCCGAAGTTCCGGAATTAGAGGGTTGTATGGCGGATGGTGGCAGTTATCAGGAAGCGGTTAAGAATGCCGAACGGATTATTGCTGAATGGATAGAAACAGCCGTAGAGCTGGGTCGATATATTCCCGAGCCTAAAGGGCGGTTGTTGTATGCGTAACATCAGTTAATTAAAATGTTTTTATTTTTCATTGCAAGGATAAAACAATGAACACAGCACAACTTTTAAATGACTTAGAGCAATTGCCACCTGAAGCGCAACATCGAAGATTTTATTGCTTTTATAAAAACACGTTATCTATCTGTAGAAAATAAACGCCAACCAGAAATAACTAAAGGTGATAAAAATATTAATCCCTCCGATTTGTTTGGATTATGGGCGGAACAGCCCAGAAATCTAACGGATATCAGAAAACAGGCTAGTCAACGTTCGGAATCGGAATAATGATTTCCTGATGCGATTATCGGTGCGACAGCGATTGTTTATAACATTCCGCTTTATACCTATAACGTCAAAGATTTTAATTTCATGCCCAGCATTAGTATTCACACCGCCTAGGCAACTAAAAAACAATTGGAACTTTTATGCTCAGTATTAAAAATTTAACAGTCAACGTCAACGATAAACAAATTCTCAAAGGTATTAACCTTGAAATAAAAGCCGGAGAAATCCACGCCATCATGGGGCCGAACGGTTCGGGTAAAAGTACCTTGTCCCATATATTGTCCGGCAAGGGTGGCTATACAGTGACGGGTGGCTCAGTGACTTATCAGGGCAAAGATTTATTGGCGATGCCGCCTGAAATCAGGGCGCGTGAAGGCGTATTTTTGGCGTTTCAATATCCGGTTGAAATTCCCGGTGTCAGTAATATTTATTTATTAAAAGCCGCGCTTAATTCAATTCGTAAGCATCACGGCCAGCCGGAAGTGGATGCGATGGATTTTTTAACGCTGGTTAAAGGCAAGATACGTTTACTGGAAATGGATGAGAAATTTCTTTATCGTGCAGTCAATGAAGGTTTTTCCGGTGGTGAAAAGAAGCGTAATGAAATCCTGCAAATGGCTATTCTTGAACCCAAGTTGTGCATTTTGGATGAAACCGATTCCGGTCTGGATATTGATGCCTTAAAAGTGGTTGCGGAAGGCGTTAATTCCTTGCGTTCCCTTGAGCGTTCTTTTGTCATGGTAACCCATTACCAACGCTTGCTGGATTATATTAAACCGGACTTTGTCCATGTTTTGGCGAACGGTCAAATTGTTAAATCGGGCGGTGCTGAATTGGCATTGGAACTTGAAGAAAAAGGCTACAGTTGGCTGGAAGATACTCAGGCGGCAGCATAATGATGACGGCATTAGCAAGC
>CAIQND010000802.1 GCA_903873045.1 uncultured Methylococcaceae bacterium
GGTTATGTTTACCATTCATCCCATACAAAACAATTCAGACGTAGCGATTGAATGCCACGCACCTATTAAAGATCGGCGAATCGTGTCGGATTCTGGTGGCCACAAACAACGCCGTTATGTGATAGAAACTCGGCTAATTTTAGGTCAATCTCTTATCACTGCAGAAATGACGCTAACTAATCGGGATAGCATGCTGTTTCGCATGTTGATAGGCAGGACTACCATGAATAATCGTTTTATTATTGATCCCAGCGCGTCTTATATACAGGGAACACCTGATTCGGCCTTATGAATTAAATCTAAAATCGATGGGGTATGGAGTCCAATAGCTGAAGCGATTGCTGCTCAGTCTCCCGTCCTAGATATAAAGCGGGTAGTCCGACTTTTGCAGGTAACGCAATTAAGATACTTAAATTTTATCGATACGTGTCCTGATACCAGTCGGCATTTCCAGCTTTTCCCTATCCCAGCCTTCCAAATCCAAAACTTCATCCAGACATTGCTCCATGAGTTGATGGGCTTGTTTAGCGACTTCGGCAATTCGTTGATGAACTTGTATGTCTACAGAGCTATCGGATGGCAGAGCCATACACGCTTGCTGATAATCGAATAATTTGCGCAAATTGATAATTTGCAAACTGATATGAACAGGGCATGCGCAGGTATAAAGAGCCGCTTGATTATTGATGATGGCAAGTTGTAGCGCGGTAAATTTGTTATTAAGATTCATGGTTATCCCCTCTTATTATTATAATTATCAGATATAATTCAGGTCGTTGGTTTTTTTAAGGCTTGCTCTGCCGCAAATCGACCCTTATTATTGCGTCGTTAATCATAAACCCTATTACGGTTTATTCGTAAGTATTCAGTCCCGTCACTTTGCTGATCCGCCTTTAAAAAAGTCGGGCGAGGGTAATGCTGTTAATTTAAGCAACCCACTGGAGTAAAACCGCTTTAGCTGTTTTTACAGGCAATAGCTGAAACGATTGCATCCAGGTTTTTAAATAACTTGTGCTTAACTTAACGACATTGAGGCTGCGGGGGATTTATCTATAATCTTTCAGAAATTAAATTTCCACTACGCGACAATTTAACTCACACGGATACCATCTCTTAAAGGGATGGTATCCGTTAGCATCGAAATTATTTATCTGAAAATCTATAATAAATCTCCCCTCACCCCAGCCCTCTCCCGGAGGGAGAGGGCGTAAGATGCCGTTATTTCATGGGCACTCCTTAGTTTTGTAGGATAGGGCCGAAATAGTGCTTTAAACAATAGCATAAGCAAGCGTTTCCGACACCCCTGCCCTACGCACTGACCTTCCCTTTTAAAACAATTTTACTAATGGCGGGAAGAACAATAAAGGTGCAAACCATAATCCAGAAAATACCTATGGTAATGATCAAACCCATACTGGCAATGCCTTGATGCGATGAAAAAGCCAAGCCGCCAAAACTGGAAGCGGTGGTTAAGGCACCATAAAACATGGCTCTGGCGGTACTGGATTGGTAAATATTTTGCTTTTCAGATAATGAGTGATGCAACTTTTCAACCATGTGTATGCCGTTATCAACACCCAGCCCCAGTAACAACGGCAAGGCAATGATGTTGGCGTAGTTAATGGCCGTATTAGTCAGTACGGTACTGGCCATAGTGAATAATCCCGCCAAGATCAGGGGTGTCATAACTAATAAGGTATCGGTTATATTGCGACGTATGCCGTACAAAAGTAAGGCAATAATAATTAAGGCGATGGTAATGGCTTTTTGAAATGAATAAACCACTTCTTTCATCGACTCCCAATAAATGATCGGCAAATCGGTTGTTTCAGGCGCAACGGATTGAACATCCGCAATAAATTTTTCCAGATTTCTTAAATCATTTAAATCTTTTTTAGGGAATATCTGGATACGGTAACTACCATCCTTACTGAGCCACCGGTCTTTAACATCAGAGGGCAAATCGTTCAGCGTAAATTCCTTGGCGTTTAAACCTGCCAATAGCTCATTCATAGTGCTTGGCAAGGTACCCAGTAGCGTTGTTTGTATTTTCTCAATAAACATGCGTCGACTGGGTTGTTGTCGTGTATCCAGCTCAACCAATACATCCTGCAACTCGTTTTTAAAGCCTTTTAATGCCGCTATTTCGTGGGCATCCGTTTTAGTCGGCAAAATATTGTCAATCGTTTTTATCAGTCGATTAATCCCGGGAATGGGATCATTATCCGTTTTCAATGGAGGGAAATACTGTGTTTGAGAACCCAGCAACAAAGCCATTTCTTCAATAATCGCCAACTTTTCTGGTTGTTCAGAAGGCTCAAAGTCAAAAAGACTGACAGTTTTATCAACAGACCCCAATACCGAGAGTTTTTGCTGCATAGCCTTGGCTTGTTGTTCGCCCGCTGCCAACACCGTCAACGTCATGGGTGTGGTGCCAGGATCTTTATTCAAGTTTTTAAAGGCAATAACCGACTCGGTATTGGGATCACGCAGATTAATGGGGTTAAAATCAATTTTTACCTTAAACACCAGTACGACAGAAATAACGGCTATCAGGAGGGTTAATAACGAAATAGGTTTGGCGTAATGAAGCGTCAAAGTCGCCATTTTTTCAGCCAATCTTGATAATAAAGGATGTGTTGTTTGGGGCTCCAATTTTTCTGATACCGGAATAAATCGTATCAGTGCCGGTAAAACCGTCAATGTTATCAAAAGACAGATAAACAAGCTGGTTCCTGCCAACAAGCCCAACTCGGATACGCCTTTGTAATCGGTGGGTACAAATGCATAAAGCCCGATGGCTGTGGTGCCTGCGCACAATATTAAGGAAGGACTTGTCGAAACCAACGTACTGCGTAATGCCCTGTCTTTATGGACATGGTGCCGCAAATTA
>CAIQND010000803.1 GCA_903873045.1 uncultured Methylococcaceae bacterium
CGTTCCAGAAAAATCGTCTGATGACAGCCGATAAAATTGGCATCGTTTTCGGCAATCAGATAAGTGGAACGTATCGGCTTGGGGCCAAAGCGCAAATGCGAAACCGTAATAGCGCCGGATTTTTTTGAGTCATAAACGAAATAACCTTGTGCATTTAAATCGGTCGCTTCGCCGATAATCTTAATGGTGTTTTTATTGGCGCTAACCGTACCGTCACTTCCCAAGCCATAAAACATGGCCTGAAAAGTATCGCTAAGGGCATCGGTGCGATAACCCGCATCCCAATCCAAACTGGTGTGCGTGACATCATCATGGATACCGATGGTAAAATTATTTTTTGGATGCGCCTGTTTCAATTCATCAAAAATCGCCTTAATCATACCCGGCGTAAATTCCTTGGAAGACAGGCCATAACGGCCGCCAACCACTTTCGGCAATTCCGAAAACCGGGACGTACCGCTGATAAAATCTTGGGCAAGCGCACTCAAAACATCTTTGTACAACGGTTCGCCATCGGCACCCGGCTCTTTGGTACGATCCAGCACGGCAATTTTTCGACACGTATCCGGCAGTGCCGCGAGTAAACTTGTTGCGTCAAAAGGCCGGTATAAACGAACTTTAAGCAAGCCCACCGCTTCACCCTGACGATTAAGATAATCAAGCGTTTCCGCTACAGCCTCCGCGCCTGAGCCCATAATAACGATAACACGCTCAGCCTGCTCCGACCCTGAATAGTTAAACAGGCGATATGAGCGGCCTGTTAATTCAGCAAAGCGGTTCATTGCCTTCTGAACTATCGCAGGCATCGCCTGATAATAAGCATTAACCGATTCCCTTGCCTGAAAATACACATCAGGATTTTGAGCAGTGCCGCGCAGTACCGGCTTATCGGGCGTTAAAGCCCGGCTTCGATGGGCGGTAACCCACTCCTCCTTAATCATGGCCCGCAACACCGAATCATCCAGTATTTTAATTTTAGCGACTTCATGCGAGGTTCTAAAACCGTCAAAAAAATGCATCAGCGGAATACGACTTTCCAGCGCCACCGCATGGGCAATCAACGCAAAGTCCATGACTTCTTGGGGCGAATTGGAACACAGCATCCCAAAACCGGTCATCCGTGCCGACATGACATCGCTATGATCACCAAAAATGGACAAACCCTGACAAGCCAGCGAACGGGCGGCAATATGAAATACCGTCGGCGTTAACTCGCCGGCAATTTTGTACATATTAGGCAGCATCAACAGCAGACCTTGCGAGGCGGTAAACGTCGTCGCCATTGATCCTGCCTGCAAAGCACCATGAATGGCTCCGGCGGCACCGGCTTCACTTTGCATTTCGGTCACTTGCGGCACTGTCCCCCACAAATTGACCTGCCCGCGCGATGACCATTCATCGGCCCATTCACCCATATTCGACGATGGGGTTATCGGGTAAATGGCGATGACTTCGTTGAGTTTATGCGCTACCGTAGCGGCAGCCTGATTCCCATCAATTGTAAGTGTTTCCTGATTTTGCATTTTAGACAGCCCTGTGATGAACAAAAGAAGTGTAACTAGCGTATTCTGGATAAATTTAAAGAATAGTTGATTTTACGCTTAATCTCAAATGCTGACATCACCATTTTTATTACAAGGTTATGACAGTCGCTGTAAGCAGGAATAGGTTTTTTAAACGTAAACGAGAACAAACGTTTCCGACATCGTTTTAGGTGTGCAATGCGGCACCCTACCAGACTATTGACACCGATATTTCCTGTGTCGATAATGTGTGGAGTAGGGGCAATCCCTTGCTGCTGCCCTGCTAACTTGTCGTATTCGATGAGTTTTTCGATGGCGCAGGATTGGTGTTTTAGCCAGCTCTGACGCATAACCCTATGCGTCCAGAAAACCGATCTATCCAACGCATAGCAGTACTCCAGGAAAAATTTCATTGCAAGAGTATTTGTAAGTATTCACTTCCTCCTTTAAAAAGGGGGAAGTGAGGGGGATTTAATATCTGAAAGTCTATCTGTTAAATCCATGTCATCCGAGTGCTATTTTTTAACGAGATTTATATTTATCCTATTAGCCGGTTACAATGCGTCAATCACCTTAACTTCCAATGAACACAAAAATGACTCACTCAACTATTTATGCGCTTGATTTTGATGGCGTTATCTGTGACAGCGCAGTAGAAACTGCAATAACCGGCTGGAAAGCGGCGGGCACACTCTGGGGCGATATGCCTACAGCCGCTCCTCAGCCGATGATTGAACAATTCAGGTTAATAAGACCGATGATAGAAACAGGCTACGAAGCCATATTGGCTATGCGCTTGCTCTTTCTCGAAGAATCTATTGAAGCTATATGCAACGACTATAGCGACAAAATCCAACACTTGTTAAGCGAGGCTCAAATCACGGTAGATGAGCTAAAAAAACTGTTTGGAGAAACCCGGGATACCTGGATTAAAAACGACTTGGTCGGCTGGGTCAACATGAACCCGTTATTTGCTAACGTAGCAAAAAAGCTGCAACGACTAGACAATCAATCGACCTGGTATGTTGTCACTACCAAACAGGAACGTTTTGTTAAACAAATCCTGAAAGCCAATGCCATTGAACTTGCCGACGAGCAGATTTTTGGGCTAGATCGGAACATGAACAAAATGGACGTATTAAAGACCTTATTAAAAATCCATCCCAACGACACCATTCATTTTGTTGAAGACCGCCTGCCGACCCTTTTAAATGTGTTAAACAACGCAGAGCTTAAAAGCGTTAACCTGATTTTTGCATTATGGGGTTACAACACCCATCAAGATAAAGCCCAGGCTGCACAACAGCCCGTCACCGTGCAACAACTTGAGGATTTTCTTGAGCGATAGGTCAGGCTACCCCCACTCCCACCGATGCGTTAGATTTTAGGTGTTCAAGCTCAACCAGAATCAGTGTTCAAATTAATCAGAATACGCAAACGGAAGTCCAGCGTTGTTTACCATTCATAAAACACGATGGTTAATATGGGCGGTAACCGGCCATCGGCCAGCACTTCTTTGCGCTTTATCAA
>CAIQND010000804.1 GCA_903873045.1 uncultured Methylococcaceae bacterium
CTGAACGGTATTGCGAGAACAGGAAAACAGTTTAGCAATATAGCTGATGCCGCCATAAGGAAATTTTAATGCTTCAACTCCAGCATACAAACGCTTATCTTTTTCGGATAGACGATCGAACACTTCTTGCATTTTTTTTCAATTTCTATTGAGTAAGCAGGCTGCATTATAAGTTTTGGGGTAATGTTTCAGTTCTTTAATTTTACCGCATTACAACGACTACTTGCTCAAGTTATTTCGTGCTCGTTCCTAAGCCGCCCAGTCAAGTTCAATCTTAAACTGCAAGCCTGCTTTAATGGCAAGCGTTAACAGCATATCCAGGCTGAATTTCTTCCAGTGACCCCGAACCAAGTTAGATACTCGTGATTGAGTAATCCCAAGCCTTTCAGCGGCTTCTTCCTGTGTTAATTCGTTATCTCTAATCCATAACCTTAGTTTTGCCATTAAATCGGCACGCAGCTGCAATACTTCTGCCTCATGCGATGGAAAGCCCAGCGCTATAAATAAATTTTCACCGGTTTCAATAATCTCTGTCATGACTTTCTCCAATTTGTTTAAAGCGTAACTTGGCCAACTCAAGGTCACGCGGTGCGGTTTTCCGGGTTTTCTTCTGAAAACAATGCAGCACATAAACACCTTCGGGTCGTGCCGCTAAATAAATGACTCGATAAATCCCGCATGCCCTTATCCGTATCTCACGAACACCCGCACCAATGCCAGGCATGGGCTTCCAGTCCGAAGGATCAAGACCTAACTGGACTTGATAAAGCTCAATACCGGCATCACGCCTCGCTTCTTCCGGGAAACCACGAAGGTCGTCTTTACTGCTGCCTAAAAATATAGTTTTTTTCATGTGGCTAAGTATAAGTCATGTAATAAATTATACAAGTTTTTATATATTAATAAGAATAAACCCACACAAACCCGCCTTGGGTGATTTATTTTAAAATAATTAACAATTGGTTAATAAAATAGTTTGTCATTCATTAACAATCTGTTAATATATCACCAACAGCCCGACAAGCTGAACCGATCCACTCCTGGAGACACTACCCCGGCTTGACCGCCGGGACTTTTTTCAGGCCGATATTTAAACCCTTGCCCACCGGCAGGGTACAAAGCGGAGCAGGCGCTTTCGCCAACTCCTTAACAAGGCAAAAGCGGACACCCGGAAAGACGGGGAGACTAACCCTTAACCCACACGAGGCACACCATGCTAGAGAGCAAGCTCAACTTAAACGACAAGGCAGAGATCACCCTTAGCGGTGAATCAGGCGTTATTACCGCTGTTTGCCAATACATCAGCTCAGAAACCCAATATGAACTTCTGTATTGTGAAAAAGGCACTGGCAGAGCGGTTCATGACTGGTGGAGTGAATCACTATTAAGGCACGTATTACCCTCCGATAATACCAGAGCGGAATCATGAATATAATAATGAAAGACCAAGCGGACAAAGTGTGGCTACAGCCTGACATCGTCGTATTGCACAAACCAACAGGGGCTATCCCCCTGCTTATCCTGGCATGGCAAGCACTAAAAACCGCCTCCATCGCCACTACACCCGCCGAGCGTGCACAAAAAATGCACGGCTTTATCGTGCTGGTCTGTGTGTTGGCACTCTTTGCCCTGACCGTGCTGGCTTCCATCAATACCGCACTCTCCAGCCCACTCGTCAACATCAGCCATTACGCCTTGGTTGACCAAGTCGGTGAAGAATAAAGACAGCACGCCAGGCCGGTCACCCTCTCCCCATTGAGAGGCTACCGGCTGCATCCAGTCAGCGGTGATGCAGTAACCAAAACACTGACCGTTAAAATCTGGGCAAATCATAACTTACCACCTGGACAGATTAACCGGATGCCGCACGAGACGCGGCCACTTATTCAAGATTTTTTGGCAGGAGTCCACCGGCTCCTAAAAAAGACCGGTGCAGTGTTGTGTCGACTTTAAATAACAGCCAAATCATGACAGTCGGGAAAGACCGGCATTTGCTCCTTTAGCATAATGGTTAATGCCCCATACTCATAATATGGCTGATTTCGGTTCGAGTCCGGGAGGGAGCACCAAATTTAAAGAATTGAGGCTCTGCGCAGCCGAACGGGTGACTTGACAATCAAGAAACGACGCCAGGCGAACCAGCCATTACATGCTGGCGGTTTTGGTGGGCGAGAATACCGCGGAATACGCATGACACCTCGGAAAGACGGGGATTTTACTTTTAAGGAAAACTTATGATACTCAACCAAAGCAACACCGAAGTGCTGACTATAATCAGCCAAAACCCCATTGGCCTCAACACCGCCGATATTTTTAAACGCCTCGTCGAGACTTATAAAGACAGCGCGATTACTACACCGAGCGAGGTCAGCAAGGTCATTTGGACGCTGCGCGGCAAAGCCTACATTACCTCGCTTGAGGACGGTAAAAAGAAAACCCACAAGATTACCAGAGCCGGTGAAATTGCCCTAAACGCCGACAGCGACGAACGCCTTGAGCTTGCCATCGTAGCGGATATGGCGGGCACCGAACTGGTGCCCGTGGACAGTAAGCCAATACCGGCCACGCCCCTTATACCCGTGACTGAAAGTCTGTTGCCCGCGTTACTGTTGCCACCTGCCCGCCTGTCATTTACTTTTGAAGAGCTTGAAGATTTGGTGGGCGAGCGCATCCAAGACTTTAACAGCCTGAAAGCGGTTGACCTTACCGGAGCGGTTTCCGTGGCAAAACAGGCGGGCTACACCGTCCTTGACCCGGATGACGACCTCCACGCCCCGTTTATCACCATCATAAACATCATGGAAACCAACAGCAGCCACCCCGGCATTACCCACAAAGAACTAAAAATAAACACCCTGCAAAACCTAATCAATCTCTTGTCCGACGACATAAGCACTGTCTTGGGCGAAATTGTCACCAACCTTAACCAACTGGAAGGATTACCCGCATGAGCACACCGACACTAGAAGAAACCCTGGGCGAATTTGACGCTGGCATCTTTACCAGTAAAGTCACTAGCGCCTTAAAGCTGGTTGCCCTGGGCACGATTGAAAACGGCAAAAAAGGCCAAGTCACCATCGTGCTGGACCTGGAACAAATTGGCGACAGCGCCAGCGTGCAAGTCAAGCACACCCTGAAGTACAACAAACCGACCAAAAACGGCAAGGCCACCGAAGAAAACACCACATCGACACCGATGTATGTTGACGGCAACGGCTACCTGACCATCAGCCCGCAAACCCAAAACGACCTGTTTGCTGCTGACAAAACCAATAACGTAACCAAAATAGGACAAAAATAATGGACAAATCAGCGATACAAGAAATAGCCAAGTTGACACTGGCAACTAATCAATTATTAAGCGATCATCATGCCGTAGTAATACCCAAAGACTCTAAAATAGAGGACTTATATTATTTGCAGGATACCCCACGGTTTTTTGACGCACAGTTTACAACGCCCGTTTTAAGTGAATTTACCGATTACGTCAATCAGCACGCCATTGATGATACCCACGTCTTCATCAATCCAGAAGAGATGTCAGCTACTGCCATTATCGATATTGGCACCCATGAAGCGCCGCAATGGGGCCACCACCGTGCCGGGTTACAACTGATCAAAACACCCGCTTATGCCGCGCTGGTACATTTGGCTGATTGTCCCCTGGCACAACAAGAATTTATTGATTTTGCCGAAGACTGGCAAGACAACATCAGCTTTTATTTTGGAGAGGTTACCCTTGCCTCTGATGTGCCGTTTGCCAAAGTCATTAGTCTACTGCGTAAACTAAAAGTCAACGCCAATCAATCATCAGAACAAGCAGTGGGCAACTTCAACGCCAACCGCTCGGCGCTGGAATCGATTGAAATTACCGCCGGATCAGAAGAGTTGCCGGCCGGTTTTGTGTTTAAGGCTATTCCCTATGAAGGTTTTAAGGAGGTTGCTTTCACCTGCCAACTACGCGCCATCAACCAAGAAAAAGGCGTGCAGTTAAAATACCGCATTGGTCAACTGGCATTGATCAACGAAAGCATTGCCAACCAAATCCGTGAAAAGCTGGTGGATGGCCTGCAATCGGCCGACTGTTCAATCTTTATTGGCGACTTGCGCTACCAATAACCCCGATAGGCGCTTAAAAATACCCACTTTCAGGCTAACGTAATGACACAGCCCCGTAATAAGCGGATTACCCGCAACGACCTGGTTGAATTGACCGGCGTATCAAAACCCAGGATAACTAAAGTCACACAACTGGGCTTGTTTGGTTTTCCGGTATCGCGGGGCGTGTTAAGCAGCCGTGAACTTTATTGGGACAGGGCTGAAGTGATGGCGTGGCTCTTAACCCATGATCTTAAAACCCTGAATATTTACAAAGAACCCAAGCCGTTTGTTGAGCCGCCCGCTAAGTCGGTCATGATTAACGGCATTAGCTTTTTGGAGGTCTTTTCAGGCAAGTATGCCACGCCTGAAGAGCAACAAAGCCTGCTGTCAAGAAAAATCAAGGCACGTAACAACAAACCCATAACCACCCTTAACCCTACCGGATACAAATAATGAGCAAGCAACGCAAACAAGAGGCACTGGACAATGAACTTTAGCGACTTGACCGAGCAAATCTACCAGCAAATACTCACAGTCAACGACCCCGCCATCACTGGCGACGCGCTTAAGGAGGTAATAGAGCGCGGCAAAATCACCGCAACACTGACTAACTGCATCATCAGTGGTCAACGCCTGGTATTGGATGCGCAAAAAGCCAAGCCTGATATGTTGGAATTCGGCACCAGCATCCCCAAAGAACTGGCTATCGAAAAATACCGATGACAGCCATCCTAATCAGAATTTTATTTTCCCTGGTATTGCTGGCAGCCAGTCCGTTTATTTGGCTGGATTGCCAGAGGGAAAAAGCATTAACCAGGAGTAAAAAATGACAGGCGTTGCCAACCATTACCCACAAGAACAACTTGACTGGCTGCGCGATCACCGCGCGACCCTAACCCGACCTAACCTGAACGAGCAGTTTAACGCCAAGTTTGGCACGGCCTACAATGGCTTTACCCTAACCGGCGCATGCACCCGCCACCGCTTTATGGCAGGCTCTACCGGGCAGTATAAAAAAGGCAACGTACCCTACAACGCCGGTAAAGCAGGCTTGTTACCATTCAAACCCAACAGCGGCCAATTTAACGCGGTTGGCAACCAAAACAGTCACAAAAATAAACGGCCCGTCGGGTCGATCACCGTCACTTCGGACGGTTTTTTAAAGCTAAAAATAGCCGACCCCAGCCAGTGGGTATTAAAACACCAGCATGTTTGGGAAGCCATTCACGGCCCGGTACCGCCTAAACACACGTTACGATTTATTGATGGTAACCCACAAAACTGCGCACTGGAAAACCTTGAATGCCTGCCTAAAGCCGTCTCTTTATTAATGAACCGCAGTGGCTACCGGCAGCAACACGACGTTTTAAAGCCGGTCATCAAAGCCAACTGCTTTTTAAAAAACGCTATCTGCGAAAAAACTCGAGAACACGATGCCAGATGAAGTCGATATGACCCAAGCCCGCGAAGCCTTTGTAGAGCTTGGAAACCGCTACAAAAGCCATCGCACAACCACCACCGCCACCGCTACCGGTGAATGCCTGTTTTGCGAAGCCCCGGTAGAACCATCACGCCGTTGGTGTAACGCCCAATGCCGTGATGACTGGCAACTTGTTAACCAAGAGGATTGATAATTTATGAGCGATATTAAAAAGCAATCTTGTTCAGCCTGTAAGTATTTTGGTGGACTAGCAGATAAACGAGCTAGGTTATCTGCTTATATAGACTGTGGACCCATACAAGCATTCTGCAGAAGATTCCCTCCAGTAAGAGTTGACTATCGAGAGAATGATCAGGATGGAGAAGATTGTACTGAAGAGTGGCAGCAATGGGATCAACCAGTAGTATTATCAGATGGTTGGTGTGGAGAGTTTTCAGCATGAGCCAACATACCCAAGTTGAATGGATAGCAGACAGGCAATGGGTGACAGTAGAAGATTTCGACATTGCCGACATCTGCTCTTGTAATCCCAGAGACTTTGGTCAAGAGCACTGTGGTGACCGGCCTTACGCTGAAGCGCTTGCCAACGCCAAACTAATTGCCGCCGCGCCCGAGCTGCTGGCAGTTTGCCTACGCCTACAAGAATCTGCGTCCTATTGGTCTGATTACGATGTCCCTATCGGCATCGTCGACCAACTCAATGCGGCCATTTTAAAAGCACAATCTTATCGCAAACCGTAATACAAGCATTGTACGGAGAATTGAATTATGACCCAACACACGCAAGCTGAATGGATAGCAGACGGCCATTGGGTGACCGTAGCAGGGGACGACATTGCCGACATCTGCTCTTGCGACCCCAGGCACTTTAGGCAACACTACATTGGCGGCAGGCTTGAAGCGGAAACCGAAGCCAATGCCAAACTAATTGCCGCCGCGCCCGAGCTGCTGGCAGTTTGCCTACGCCTACAAGAATCCGCGTCCTATTGGTCTGATTACGATGTCCCTATCGGCATCGTCGACCAACTCAATGCGGCCATTTTAAAAGCACAAGGAAATTGAAATGATTACAGCTAAGAATTACGCGGCTCAGGCATTAAAATCACTTAATAGATTTATTTTAAATAGCGAATTATTAAATAAATACGGTGTAGATCTTTCTTCAGCAAAATTAATTTCTTCTAAAATAAATCAGGCTGTGCATTTTGCCATTCCGGATGGAGGGAAAATATTTGATAGTGGATTTAAGGGGTTGAGGGGTCAAGATATCAATCTTCCTTATCCTGTTATCACTATTGAGTTTTTAGCGAGTGTCGCTGACATTGGTGATGACAATGAAAAAATAGTTGTTAATGAAAAAACGGTTGTTGTTGCTTGGCAAGATGAAAAAAATTCAGATATTTATACTGTTTCCTTGACGAATTATGAAAAAAATAAACACTGGCTTCGGGGTCCATACGGCTTAAAAGTTCCTTATGACCTGCACAATAATGGAAATCCATTAGAACGAACTGTTGAATATATAGGTATGTTCCCGGAAACAGCATCTAACTTAACAACGACACAACAGGAGATGTTTACCAAAGCATCTTTTTGTGACCTTTCAATGCATGAGCTTTTAGAAGCTCTATCCTGTAAAAACGTGGAGCAATCAATACACCAACCAGCATCCCCAAAAAATGCACAAAGGCTAAAACCCCATAAACTGCCCATTTACGAAACCCGTTTTTTAACTATCAAAGCCGGTAAAGATAAAGCGGAAAGCAACAAATCAGATGTTAAAGGCAACCATGCCAGTCCGAGACAACATCTAAGGCGAGGCCATATCAGACGGCTTGAAGCGGGTAATATATGGGTCAATTCATGCGTCGTAGGAGATGCCAACAAAGGCATCATTAATAAAAACTACATGGTTATTCCTGCTTAATATGAAAACTGTCGATGCCTTTATACTTTTACATGCCGATTGTAAAGAGCCGTGTCATGAGTAGCGTGGTGACGTTTGAGCAACTCAAAACCATTACCGGTTACTCTATATCTAGTTGCATAGAAGCCTGTCTGAACAAAAACGGCGTGCGCTTTCTGTATGGCCGGAACGGGGGTATTTTTACTACGGTCGATGCCCTCAACGCCGCCATGGGTATCGCTAAAGATACCCTCCAACCTGCCCCACACCCCGAGATTGATATATTATGAACAAGTTCAAAAAAAGTAGGATTATTAACTGGATAGATGCAAAGAATATCCCGCCGATTAATGTGCCGTTGCTATTATGTGTAGAGTGCATCCCGGGTGATTCCCCGACTGTGGTTCAGAGTAAATTGCTTTATGGGCGTGGTGAATATGAAGATCCAGAAATGTTATATTTTCAGGATCAACCCGAGCCTGAGCTTATCACTCATTGGGCATATTTTGATCTTCCCATTTAAAATAATTTTTATTTTTTATTGGTCATGAAAAAACCCGGCTGTAAACGTACCAGCGTAAACGTACCCGCTCACATCAATGCTGAAAAACTGCCCGACCGGGTCTGGTTTAACAAATCCGGTGCGGGTAAATGGATGCTGAGCTTTTATGACGAGTTCGGCAACCGCAAAAACCGGCGGTTATGCGGCCCCCAAGCCACCTTGTCGGAAATATGGCAAGCCACCGAAGCGCAAGCGGTCAGGACGGTAGCAACCTTTACCACACTGTCCAACGACTTCCAGCAAACTTTGACGTGGCGCGAATTAAGCCGCTCCACCCAAAAAGATTACCTCAACTGCCACCACGCCATCACTACCAAAGAGACCACGGTCGGCAAGTTGGGTGATGTGCCCTTGGCGCAATGGACAGTGGTCGTTATCCGTAAATACCGTGATAAACGCGCCGAAGACTCCAAGAGCCGCGCCAACAAAGAACTCAGTTATATCAAGCGCGTGTTTGCCTGGGCGTATGAATACGGCATCGTGCCGGTTAATCCCGGCACCGGCGTCAAAAAACTAAAAATAGAGCCCCGCCAACATTACGCCGAAGACCGTGACTATCATTATTTTTTAACCATCGCCAAACAGTCCGGCTATTGGTACGTGGCCCCGGCCATGGAGCTTGCCTACTTATGCAGGATGCGCATGTGTGAAGTCATGGATCTAACCGATGCCAACGAACAGGACAACGGCTTGATCATCTACCGGCGCAAGGGGTATAAAACCAACATCACCGAATGGCAACCAAGGCTTCGTGCCATCTGGGATGAACTCAAACAAAAACGCACCGAGATCCTGAATGACCGAAAACAACCCTCCCCCATCCGTGCCGATCAACGCCACTTGTTTATCAGTGAACGTACCGGCGACAAACTGAACATCAGCTCCCTACAAACCGCCATGCAACGCATCAACGCACTGGCAAAAGACCAGGCACAAAAAGACGGCGTTGAATTTACCCACTTCACCTTCCATGACCTGAAGCGAAAAGGTATCAGTGATACCGACGCACCCGATAGAATGGCTTCAGCCGGACACAGGTCGCCCGGAATGATGAAAGTGTATGATGTGAAGCCGGATGTTGTGCAACCTACCAAGAATTAAAAAATCTTATACCAGTCAAGAGATAAAATTATGCCAACAAAATTACTGAGACTACCAACCGATTCAAATCCTAAAATGCTGGATGACCTACTGTGGGTAATAGCGGCCAATATTGAAGGATCAATGCAGCAAAGCTCCGGAGCTATACCGGGAGAAGATTACACTATACTTGATCTTTACAAGCTTGCGCAGCCATTTGCTCTTGAGATTTACAAAAAAGGTACTGAAAAAGGGTGTGTTGGTATTTATACTGGATGGCCAAAATGGGAGGCTGAAAATAGTTTATTGTAACCACGTTCCCCACGCCCGTGGGGATGAACCGTCGTTAATAAAATGGTGTTCAACTAAAGAACAACGTTCCCCACGCCCGTGGGGATGAACCGTCGTTAATAAAATGGCGTTCAACTAAAGAACAACGCTCCCCAC
>CAIQND010000805.1 GCA_903873045.1 uncultured Methylococcaceae bacterium
ATTATCTTGAGCCTCATGATGAGCCTTTAAAAAAAGATAATTTTAACAAGAAGTTGAACGTATTTTAAGGTGCGTTGTCCGCGTCTTACATCATAAAAAAACCCGCCAGCCTAAGCTGGCAGGTTGTTTGAGCCTCTGCAACATCAAGATTCCGCTGCGACCTTTTTCATTTCAGTTTCATAAACCAAAAGAGGCTCAGACTGACCTAAAATAACACTTTCATCGACAACGACTTTACTGATGTTATCTGCTGACGGCAATTCATACATCGTATTTAGCAAAACATTTTCAACAATGGTTCTAAGCCCTCTGGCACCGGTTTTTCTTTCCATGGCTTTCTTGGCAATTGCGATTAAAGAATCATCGCGAAATTCAAGCTCAGCGCCTTCCATCTCAAATAAATGCTTATACTGCTTGGTGAGTGCATTTTTTGGCTCAGTCAAAATCTGCACCAAAGCCTGCTCATCCAGCTCTTCCAAAGTCGCTATGATGGGCAATCGACCAACGAATTCAGGAATCAAGCCATACTTTATCAAATCTTCAGATTCGACTTCTGCAAACAGTTGACCAATGTTTTTAGATTCATCTTTGGTTTTTACATCCGCAGAAAAACCTATGCCACCTTTTTCAGAACGTGCCTTGATAACACGATCCAAACCGGCAAAAGCACCGCCGACTATAAACAAAATATTAGCCGTATTAACCTGCAAAAATTCGCCCTGAGGATGTTTACGACCCCCTTGAGGTGGCACCGAAGCAATAGTACCTTCAATTAATTTTAGCAAGGCCTGCTGAACGCCTTCCCCAGAAACGTCCCGGGTAATAGACGGGTTATCAGACTTTCTGGAAATCTTATCAATTTCGTCGATGTAAACGATACCTGTCTCAGCTTTTTCTACATCATAATCACATTTCTGTAAAATTTTCTGAATGATATTTTCTACGTCTTCGCCTACATAACCCGCTTCCGTCAATGTCGTGGCATCAGCAATGGTAAAAGGCACATCCAGCAAGCGTGCCAAGGTTTCGGCCAGTAAGGTTTTACCCGAACCCGTAGGTCCAATCAATAAAATATTACTTTTTGCCAGCTCAACACTGTCTTTTTTAGACTTACTGCGCAAGCGCTTATAGTGATTGTAAACAGCCACTGCCAGTATCTTTTTTGCCCGCTCCTGACCAATTACATAGCCATCAAGCTCTTCTTTTATTTCTTTTGGTTTAGGTAATTTATTGCCCCCAAAAGAAGACCCTTCATCATCCTGTAATTCGTCTTTTATGATGTCGTTACACAACTCTACACATTCATCACAAACGTAAACTGAAGGCCCTGCAATAAGTTTTCTAACTTCGTGCTGGCTTTTACCACAAAAAGAACAATACAGTAATTTCTCGCTGTCTTTGCCGCTTTTATCATTACTCATAATTCAGCCCCTGCAAACATCAAAATGATATTTTAAATCTCTAAAAATTAAGCATATCAAAATACTAAAAGAATACCAATCTTTATAAATCAGAAACTGTTGTTCTGGTCGTTAAGACTTTATCAATCAGACCATAATTTACAGCGTCTTCAGAACTCAAAAAATTATCTCTGTCAGTATCTATCTGAACTTTTTCCAACGGTTGACCCGTATGGAAAGCAAGTACTTTATTAAGCTTGTCCCTGATAGACAGAATTTCTCGGGCGTGGATATCAAAATCAGAAGCCTGACCTTGAAAACCGCCTAAGGGCTGATGAATCATCATTCTTGAGTGCGGCAAACAATAGCGCTTATTTTTAGCGCCGCCGGTTAGCAACAATGCCCCCATACTGGCCGCCTGACCTATACAGAGTGTACTGACATCAGGTTTGATAAACTGCATGGTGTCATAAATTGACATGCCTGCTGTCACTGAACCGCCCGGAGAATTGATATATAAATGAATATCTTTATCAGGATTTTCAGATTCCAGAAAAAGCAACTGGGCAACCACCAGATTAGCCATGTAATCTTCTACTTGACCCACTAAAAAAATGACCCGTTCTTTTAAAAGCCGTGAGTAAATATCGAAAGAGCGCTCGCCTCTAGCCGTTTGCTCAATAACAATAGGGACTAATCCCCCCGCTGCTTCCAACGCTTTCGCTTGATTCATTACATGATGTTTATACATTTAATATTCCTTAGTTTTGCTGTCTATCCATAACATCACTAAAATTGACCTGCTCATCAGATACCTTTGCCTGAGCAACCAACCATTCAATGGCCTGATCCTCCAAAACCATTTGCTGAACTTCATTCAATCGACTTTCATCAGTATAGTACCAATTAACGACATCCTGAGGGCGCTCATAACTTTTCGCCATATCTTCAATGGTTGAACGTACTTTATCACCATCCAATTTAATAGCGTTTTTTTGGATAATCTCGCCTAAAATCAAACCTAATGCTACACGACGCTTGGCCCGGACTTCAAACATATCTCTTGGCAACTGTAGCTCATCCAGATTCTTTTTCTGTCTTTTAGCAGTCTCGATATAAGGCTTCTTCAAATTTTCGATTTCGATATCAACCAGCGAATTGGGAATAGTTAGTGGAATCCTTTCAAATAAGGCATTCATTACCGAACCCTTCAACTTGCCATGCAAAGCCAACTCCAACTCACGCTCCATGTTGTTTTTAACATCAACACGGAAAGATTCAACCGAACCGTCTTCAATACCATAAGCCTTGACAAAAACCTCATCAATTTCGGCAAGTAACAGCTCTTCAACCTTGATAACGTCCACGTCAAACTCAGCGGTTTTACCTGCCAACTGCTCGTTACCGTACTCTTCCGGAAAATTTAAGGTAAAGGTTTTATGCGCACCCACTTCAAGACCAATCAGGTTTTCTTCAAATCCGGGAATCATTTTTTTCGAGCCACAAACAACCTGAAAATCTTCCACTCTACCGTCGGTAAAGTTCTCGCCTTCGGAAGTGCCCGAAAAACTGATGGTGATGTTATCTTGTTCTTGAGCGGGACGATCAACAATGTGCCAGGTTTGCTGCTGAGCTCTTAACTTCTCAATCATTTGGTCAACATCACTATCATTGACAGTGGCTACCGGACGCATAACTTCAAGCTGAGAAATACCTTCCAGTGAAATTACAGGATAAACTTCAAATACAGCCGTGTATTTAAAGCCATCAACTTCATCTAAAGGCTGAATATGAGGACGCCCTACCGGCTTTAAATCTTGACCCTCTATGGCGTCAAAATAAGTTTCATTAATCAGGTCACTGGCAATTTCGCCACGAACCTTGTCACCAAACATTTTCTTAACGACTTGCTGAGGTACTTTACCGGGGCGAAAACCATCAATTTTAACATCGCGTGCCAACGACTTTAATCGCACAGCCATTTTCTCCTGAACAACGGCTTCGGGCACGCTAACAGTCATTTTTCTGCTTAATTCTGATGTCTTTTCGACAGAAACTTGCATTTCTTTACCTCACATATTTATAGAAGATTTTTTATGAATACCGATAGACGGCTTAAACGAGCTGAAGATAAAACAGTCAATTGTTTTATTTATAGAATTGGATGGTGCGAATGGAGAGACTCGAACTCTCACAGGATAACCTACTGGAACCTAAATCCAGCGCGTCTACCAGTTCCGCCACATTCGCACAATTGAAGGGCAATTATAATGGCATGTTGTCTATTTAACAAGAGAAATTTTTGAAAAAAATTTACAATCATAAGCTCACGGCCACATCAAAACCCAAAAGCCGAATTTCATCGGCAAATGAATTTAATATTTCAGCCGGCAAAGGCGCTAGTCGTGCCGCCTCAGGCTGCATTGAAGGTCTTGCTATGGTATACAACATCACTTGTTGTAAATCACAGCCACTTTTTTTAATATGCCCCAACAAAGCTAAGTAAGCCTGCTTTTCCCTGTCAGAAAAGCCTTGCTTGTCAATATCCACTAAACAGGTTTGTAGCTTTGTTGTGCATAATTTTGCGGAAATCATCAAGTTTTCAAGGCTGGCCTTGCAGCTTTGCGCCGAATTATTAATCAAAGCCCTACCTTCTTCTGTAGCACTATCCACTTTAAACCAGACTTCGCCGCCATAAGACTTTAATACCGTCAACCCCGCCCGAACTTTAGGTTGATGCACTAAACTGCCATTAGTAATCAGCACATAAGGACTGCCCGGAAAAACGCCCGCCTCAGTTGCAATTTTGCCTATCAAATCGACAGCCTTGGCAAATTCTTTTAAGCTGGTTGGCTCACCATTACCGGCAATAGCGATATCCTTAATAACACGTTTATCTTCATCAACCTCAAAACGCTCATAGAAGTCACCATTAAGCACGTTATCCAAAAAAAATCTTAACTCCTCTTCCAGTAACTTAAAATTCATTTCAGGTGCGGCACCTATTTTTAAATCGGGTATCTGGCAATAAATACAACGCCAATTGCAGGCATTATTAGCATTAAAATTTATACCAATAGACAAGCCCCCCATCCGCCTGGAAATAACCGGATAAACATACTTTAATCCTACAACATCGGAACAATGATTAGTTGTTGTTAATTTCGACACGACAAACCCTACCTGGAAGTGATTTTAATTCCATTATTCTACGATGTTCTAATGCCTTTTATTTAATTTTTGAGAATATCTTGCACTTAATTTTTAATGACAGCCAGCACTCGAAACTGATAATGCAACTTTCATTTAAAATCGACAAAGCTAAAGCGCCAGATTTTGACCATCATTTTAGTGTAAATACAAGATTACTACCTTTGCTAGTCCTTACAAACTGGCGCAGGTGAGGCGCATCAAACAATACGCCTCAACCCATTGATTTATAACTGCCTAAAACCACAAATGTAAAACATAAAGAGGATAACTATAAAAGTAAATCACTCATTTGTCTGCATACTTTATCTAATTTGTTGATAAAAGACTTACGTAGTTGACTCAAAAATAACAATATTAAAAGCATGCCTATCAAT
>CAIQND010000806.1 GCA_903873045.1 uncultured Methylococcaceae bacterium
AACATGGATTGTTAGTTCCAATGCAGGATACTCAGAAAAATGGATTATAAAAAAGCCTTTATTATCAATAAGTAAAAAATACTAAAAATTCTTATGGGGTGCGGAATGTCGGCTGTAACTATCGGTATTTTTTATTATTTACCTATATGATTCACATAGAGCCAAGTTTTTTCAGTCGATGCGGTAAAAGTTTGCAGATTAGGGTGCCCGTTTCCTCAAGCTTTTAATGATTATTTCTTGTGGCTCTGCGATTGTTTCAGGTATTACAATGGGATTTATCGGCACGACCACAAGCCTTTTACTGGTTGGGATCATCATTTTATTAAATTTACGGTTTTTAAACCAGACGGCGACACGAAAGCCCAGTAATAAAAAAATCAGGATTAAATAAAACAAAGGTTCGGCCAGATTACCTTTGAGTTGCCAGTAGTAATGAAGAATACCGGCAATTGCAGCAACATAAATATACCGATGAAGTTTTTTCCAGGTTTTACCCATGCGCTTTTTAGCCCATTTGGGCGATGATAGCGCTAATAAAAAAACAATGGTATAGGCCAGTATTCCAAACCAAATATAAGAGCTTTCAATGATGTCAGTGCCAATAATGCCCCATCTCAGACCATGATCCAACAGCAAATAGGCCAGTAAATGCAATGTCGCATAAAAGAAAGCGTACAAGCCTAACAATTGCCGATAATCGGTCATGCCACGCCATTTTGTAATCGTTTGAACCGGCGTAATAGCCAGTGTCAGCCATAAAAAACGTAATGACCAATCGCCCAAGCGAATATGTAGCGCTTGAATGGCATTTGAACCTAAATTGTCGAAAGCTATATCAATAAACAACCATAACAAAGGTAATAAACCAGCGATTATCGTTAAAGACCACAAATTGTTGAGTCGTAAAACCATCAGAAAAAATGCCGTAAGTCCATATCGTTATACATTGAAGCTACTTGTTCACCATAGCCATTAAATAATTCAGTTTGCCGACGTGGCGTAAAAAAACTGCCGCCTAATTGGCGCTCAGTGTTTTGGCTCCAACGTGGGTGTGCAACCGTGGGATTTACATTGCCGTAAAAACCATAGTCATTAGGTGCAAATTTAGTCCAGGTTGTAACGGGCGGTCTTTTTAATAACTCAATTTTTACAATGGCTTTAATGCTTTTAAAGCCGTATTTCCAAGGCACAACCAAGCGCAAGGGCGCACCATTTTGCTTTGGCAGCGTATCGCCGTACATCCCAACCGCCAATATGGTCAACGGATGCATGGCTTCGTCAATGCGTAAGCCTTCGATATAGGGCCATTCCAGCATGGTGTTGCTCAGTTGATTGGGCATTGCTTTGGGCTGATAAACGGCGGTAAATTTTACAAAATGGGCCGTTGACAACGGCTTAACCATTTTTAATAAACTACCCAGCGAAAAACCAACCCAGGGTACAACCATTGACCACGCCTCGACACAGCGAAGACGATAGATATATTCTTGAAGCGACTGCTGACGCAAAATATCTTCCAAATAATAAGTACCTGGCTTTTCCACTTCACCGCTGATCTCTACAGACCAAGGGTCTGTAATCAAATTTTGCGCCAGGCTTGTTGAATCTTCTTTATTAAACGAGAACTCATAATAGTTCGTGTAATTTTTGATAAGTTCGGCAGGCGTAAGGGTCAACGAATCCGTTGTAAAATTGCCTTTGGGCAAGTCTCCCCACACAGATTTGGTGTTGGCTAATGTCGGAGAAATACCTGTACCGGCAATCATAGTCGCCAACATGCCTTTAATGATCTGACGACGGTTCTTAAAAACCAACGGATCAGTAATTTCACTGGAAGGAATGTCTTTTTTTGTTTTTATT
>CAIQND010000807.1 GCA_903873045.1 uncultured Methylococcaceae bacterium
CCAATGCGTTTTTTCGATATCCAGCACCGAAAATCTTCAGATACCGTGTTTCTGAGCCACCAAAAAAAATATTTTGAGACGAAATACCCACCCCTTTTTCGCCCGTGAATCTGGAAAGCGTTACAGCGCAAATGGCTCATCTACCAACATGATGGACATCTAATAAAAACCCGCTATGGGTGCCAATGATAGCAAATAGCCCAAAAAATAAAATCGCGACAAACCGATTACGCCACAGCGATCGATCCCCGCGCAATGCCACTCTCAGCCATTCGATGCGAATCGATACATGAGCCGCCATTAAAACCATACAAACCCGTTGCGACAACTGCGCAGTGTTGTCCAACCAATGGAACAGGATGTCGGTAGATTGATGCATGCAACAGTCTCGGCAGCGGTTAAAAATTGACGGCAATAGTAACAGATAAATGTATAGGCCACATGATAATAAGGGTTAAAAGGGTGCATCCTTAAATTAAAATAAAAGAAAATAATAGCTACAGTTTGTCAGAACTTAAATTTCCATTCCTGTCGTTGTAAATTCATACAGATAACATCCCTTTAAGGGATGGTATCTGTTAGCATCGAGATTATTTATCTGAAAGCCTATACATTCAACGCCAAGCTAGGAATGCGCATGAAATAAATTATGCATATTGCACCCTCTCCCGCCGGACATAGGTATCTACACAACTCGTCATCCCGGCAGGGATTGCCGGGATCCAGATGCCATGGATGGCAATCTTGAATTACACAAACCATTTTTTAGCCATTTGAAGCTATTTTTGATCTAATTTTTCACATCCCTGTGCCCTGGATTCCGGCAATCTCTACCTGAATGATGCTGCTTTTATTTGTGTAGATACCTATACCCTTCAGGAGAGGGCTGGGGTGAGGGAATATAAATGGTCACGTTATTTCATGCACGTTCCTAAGTGCCCAAAAGCCCGTCATTCCGGCATCCCTGCCGGTATAACGGCGGTAACTAAAATTTCTTGTCCCGACTGAGTGTGTAGTCCCTTTTTCAAAGAGTAAAGAATTACCGCCTCAATTGTCGTTCACCTAAAAAAAACCGGTATTTCACAACCAAAATCCGGTCTTTGATCCCAGGTCTATTTTAATCCACATTTTTTCTTGGATAATCACCTTCAAGTTAAACAAAACAGCCCGACTCTAAGGCCCATAGTCATTTTGGTTTGTTGTGTAATTAATTTTTATGTAAGGAATTTAAATGACAGGGTGTTTCCACAAACCACTATACGAATAGCAAAAACGAGGCATTGAAATGAGTGAAGTTAACGAAACCGATCAAACACTATTAAAACCTGATGCGTTGCCGCAAGGTGTGCCATTTAACGGTAGTAATAAATTTACCTTAAATGAGACAGCGGATGTGAAAGTATCCATCATCATCCCGGTATACAACACGGCTGAATATCTGCCGCAATGTTTGGATTCGGCGATTAACCAAACCATGAAAGATATTGAGATTATTGTGGTTGATGATGCGTCAACGGACAACAGTTTGCAGATCATCAGGCATTATGAAAGCCTTGATGAGCGTATAAAAGTCATTGCTTTTGCAGAAAACCAGGGTAATGGCTTTGGCAGAAATGAAGCGATGCGTCAGGCAACTGGTACTTATTTGATGTTTCTGGATTCGGATGACTGGCTTGATGAAAATGCCGTTGACATTGTTTACCGAAAAGCCATGACACAGGCATTTGATGTGGTCATGTATGGGTATTTATCGCATCACACCGATTCCAGAAAAAATAAAACCTTGCAGTGGGTATGCCAACCGACATTAGCTGATAACGAGCCCCATTTTTTTAAATACTTGATGCAACAAAGAAAGGGTTTGAGCTGTATGCCTTGGCAATATCTTGTGGCAAAAAAGTTGGTTATGTCGAATGACATTCTGTTTTCAGAAGGCATTTACTTTGAGGATGTCATTTTCACAATTAAAGCAGCGTACTATGCCAAAAGCCTAGGTGTGCTAAAGCTGCCTTTGTATAACTACCGTCGCAGAGAGGGCTCAATTACAACATCGGCATCAAAGAAAAAGATAGCCGATATGTTTGCATCCTTGGGTATTGTTAAAGAGTTTTTGGAGGCGGAAGGTATTTTTAAACAATATCAACGCGAATATTTGATTCGCTTTTTGATGCACGGAGTCTGTTGCAACTTTTTAGACTATTTCACCTTATCCAAGAAGAACAGAGATAGGGAGCTAGATAATTACATGGATAGGATTAGAAAAAGCAAACTGCTATGCAAAGAAAATTTATTGTTACTCAACCACGCCATCAGCGAATTAAATCAGGATGAAGCCCGCTCCAAAAGATTTTATATGCTGTGTTATAGGATCATGTCTTCTTTGATGTATGGCTACCGTGCTTTTTGGTTCAGCTACAAACTGTCTTTTTGGGTACGTGAAAACTTACAAAACCTTTTCGATCATTTGCATAAGATGAAATTTTTATCGATGGATTTTCAGATGCCTATGCCCCAGCAAGCGAGGAAGGTGGGTTAGTGAAAAAGAATTAAATATCAACTAGCCGTTGATATTTTTTATGAGCCAAAAGGCTCAAACCGAGGGCTGCCGACTAATGTTAGATAACTTTATGAAGCAGCCATTTTTAGAATGCATTAACCAATATAAGAGGTGACAAAATGCAAACAAAACCAACAAATAGAATGCGAGTGTTTACGGATGAAGAAATTGATGGAATCAATGGTCCGAAATTCCTTAATGAATCAGAGATTAGCGATGTTTCAGGAGGCCTTTCGATAATCAGGCCTTGTCCAATATATTTTCCTTTTCCAATTCCAAGCCCAGGTCCAACTTGTCCATCGCCATTCCCATTCCCATTCCCGTTCCCGACTCCTTTTCCTGGCCCGGGACCGACTTTTCCACCAAGTCCTTGGGATAGACTTAATGAGTTCTATTAATACGTGACGGCAATACACACGGCTCCAGCAGCAAGTAACTGACTACTGGAGCCGTGGTAAACATGTGTTCTTGCAATAATGTAGGACCGAAGAAAGAATTGATTGCTGCCGATTATTTACGAAGCAGCAATTTTTTAATACGTTAGTTAATAAATATAGGTAATAAAATGAAAACAGGAAATAGACTACAGCCGCTTACAGAATCGGAAATTAATGAGATACAAGGCATCTCTATATTAACAGAAACAGATATTGAAAATGTTTCTGGGGGGGGGAATATACCACCTGATGCACTACGTAAAATAGGCTCCTATATTAAGGATAGGGTTGTTGAGGCGGGAATCACATGGGGGTTTGGAGCTGCCTGGAATTTGGTAACTTCCATGCACATCAATAATGACCTGAGTATAGCCTACACGGGTAATTCTTTTACGGATGCACTTAATGGTGGAAATCTCGGTGCCTAATTTTGTGTATAGCTCTATGCGTATTTGACGCAATATTTCGACCTGTACGACTAACTTTTTCAGATGGCACGATTAATACGATAGTGGCATAATCAGTACACACAGTCCTGCTTGGAGGAAGCCATCATGTCTAACATAAAAGTTAAAATTGACGTCAACTATAGCGAAACC
>CAIQND010000808.1 GCA_903873045.1 uncultured Methylococcaceae bacterium
ATGAACGCTGTGCGATTGCCGGGATAGAAGCAGTGGGGTTTTTTGCGGTTGTTTAAGATTAATAAACAGATCTGCCGTTAAAATTTTGTAAGAACTGCCTTTGTCGAATTAATGTAGTTGCTCTTCCCAAGTCCATAAGTTGCGGTAACGGGTAAAATTCCGTTATCACTACTTATCGCGTAAGTATTTACCTCCCCCTTTGAAAAAGGGGGAGGGGAGGGCAAAGCGAGGGAGCCAAGGGATTTATTTAAAAAACCTTCCCTAACACCTCTTTTTCAAAAAGAGGGACTGAATAGTTACTTCATGCCGATACTTTACTCTTCTGGCTGTCCGATCTTGTTTATCCTGGATTGTTGTTCAACATCTTCAGGGTAGTCATCATCACCGCTTTCTTTATGCACAAACAATCGCGAACATAACAAGCCCGCTTCAAACAACATCCACATCGGCAAAGCCAGCAATGTTTGCGAAATAGGATCTGGCGGAGTTAGGAATGCAGCGATAACAAACACGGCAACAATGACATAAGGGCGTTTTTCAGCAAGACTGGCTGAGGTTACCAAGCCTGTCCAAACCATGACAATGGTAAATATGGGCACTTCAAAACAGATACCAAACGCAAAAAATAACGTTAAAACAAAATCCAGATACTTGGCAATGTCCGTCATGACTGCAACACCCTCGGGTGCTGCTGCCGTCAGGAAGCCAAATACCATCGGAAAAACGACAAAATAAGCAAAGGCCATACCCAGATAAAACAGCAACGTGCTGGCAATCAGTAACGGAAAAATCATTCGTCGTTCCCGCTTATACAGACCCGGAGCTACAAATGCCCAAAACTGATAAAGAATCACAGGAATTGAAATAAAAACCGCGACAAACAGGGCTAACTTAAACGGCGTAAAAAAAGGGGATGCCACGTCAATAGCAATCATGCTGCTATTTTTTGGCATGTGCTTCATTAACGGCCCGGCCAGAATGCTGTAGATCTGGTTAGCGTAAACAGACAGCCCCACAAACACCACCAAGACAAATACAACGACCTTTAACAGGCGATTACGCAATTCAATTAGGTGACCGATAAAAGGCTGCGCAGCCTCTTCAAAACTATTCTGGTTCATGGGTTGCTTTATATTTTTCTATAGATTCTTCAGGTGTTGCCGTAAGTGAGTCTTTAATAGCATTTGCGGCATCCGTAGTCTCATTAAGAGCGGCATGAAATTCCTGCAACTCCAACTGCTCTTTAAATATCTGACGGATCTCTTCTTCGTGCAATTCCTGTTTTATTTCTGCCTTGACGTTAGCCATCATAGCGCGTGATTTACCTATCCAGAAGCCTGCAATTCGCGCCACTTTAGGCAATCGTTCGGGGCCTATGACCAATAAACTGACTAAACCGATCATGATAAGCTCGGAAAATCCTACATCAAACATATCAGACTTTTTCGTTTTTCTTGGAAGTGACTTCGCCTTCTATGCTTTCATCTTCATTTTCGGCGTGTTTTTTGTCTTCTTCACCTTCTTTCACGGAGGCGCGAAAACTTTTAATGGCTCCACCCAGATCCGCGCCAATATTGCGCAGTTTTTTTGTACCAAAAAGTATAATAACGATAACTAATATGACTAATAATTCTTTAATGCCAATGCCCATTTCTTACTCCAGTGATCCATAAATATTATCTGATGTTACTTAAAGCAACGTAATTATTCAGCCCCCCTCTTTGACAAAGAGGGGGTTAGGGGAGATTTTATTAGATAAATCC
>CAIQND010000809.1 GCA_903873045.1 uncultured Methylococcaceae bacterium
ATTGTTTGGCAGCGTAAAGAAATTAAGGCATCCTTCATAGAAGCCCAAAAGCAGTTGACACTTTTTTATCACAAAAAATGCTAATAATCTTTGTAGATACCGGGTTAGGCGCTAGCCGTAACCCGACACATATACTATGGTGGGACAGTTTAAAATTAAGCTGTTCGTGGTAATCCTGTCGGCTACCCACTGTAGCCAGTATAAAATACTGGAGTTAGACCTGACAGGTTTATAAAACCTGTCAGGTCTGTCCTGTGTTAGTTGGTAGCCCAAAAAAGTGTAAACCCAGGAATGAAGGATGCCGAAATTAAGCCGATTTCCTTGCATGGCTAAAATTTTTACAGCTTACGATTAAAGTCCGAAAATGTCAGGGGTGCAAGTTATCAACAATTGTGTCTTCGTGGTAAAAGTTTATGTTTAATGATTAATGATTAATGTGCAGCACTTCTACGGTATTCCAGATAGCATCGATAAAATCGGCATCCATTTCAGGCATGCCGTTCTGTATCCATTTAACCAATACGTTGGCGATATTGGGGTAAGTGATCTGGATGGCGCGATCATCATGCAGCCAGCGCTCAATAACCGAGCTATCCATATTATGCATGGTTTCACCATAACCCAGTTGTTTTAGGGCGGCGGCATTGGATATTTGTTCCATTTGTGCATGTAGCGGTTTGGCCAGGATTTTTTTGCCTAGCTGTAAGGCTTCACTCGCCAACTCAAAGCCGGCATTGCTGATAATCCCTGCACTATCATATAAATCTTTTTGAAATTCTGTACGCGAAAGAGGATGGCATTCGATATGGTCGAATGCTGATGTCATGAGATCCGGTGCATAAATATGAAACTCAAAATTTTTAAACGGTGATAAAAGCTTGATAACTTCTTGTTGGTCTTCAAAGGGAAGATACACTACGATTTTATTTTTGATAATGCTTTTGGGTGTTTCCGGGGTATCAATGATAGGCGGTAAAATCGGTTGGCCAAAATGATGCCAATGCAAGCCTATGCCTCTATCGGCGGGGGCAAAATATTTCATGACTTGATTCGCGATTGGATCGGAACCTGCACGGGGGATGGCATGGTTAAAGGCGTATTGATGACCGATGCCTAAAACCGGCTTTTTTTGGTTTTTTGCGGCCCATGCGGTTACGGGTTCAAAGTCGCTGATAACCAAGTCATAGCCACTTAAATCCAACGCTTTTAAGTCTTTGATAAAGGTGATGGGCTTGGCTTCGAAAGCTGTTTTTAGATAACTTACCTGACCTTTATCAGTATTAAAGGTTAAACCGGTACGCAATTGATAGCCGTTAAAAATATCCATATCAAAATATTTATCAGCTGGGCGACCCGTAAATTGAAAGGTCACATCAATCCCTGCGGCATAGAGTTCTTTTGCCATGACTCTTGCACGTGTTATGTGACCGTTTCCGGTTCCTTGTACTCCATAAAAAATTTTCATAATTGTCCCAAGCTAAAGAGTGCAGTGCTAATGCCTAAAATAATACCGACCAAGATGTCGGTCGGAAAATGTACACCCAAGACCACTCGGGAGCAGCCAACCAAGGTTGCCCAACCATAAAGAGGTATTATTAGCGGTGGAAAATAATAGCCGAGCAAGGTTGCCATCATGAAGGCGGCTGAGGTATGTCCTGAGGGGAAACTGAATTGATCTGACGGAGTAATAATACTGCGGAAGTTTATTAAGGCGGCTTGGGGGCGGTTACGTTTTAGGCTGTTTTTTAGTACAAAATAAATGGGTCTTTCTATTAAAAAAGCCAGCAATACGGCCTGTAGGCGGGGGCTTTCAATCCCTTCCTGCCAAAATAAAGCGCCTGCCACCAATACATAGAGTGAGCCATCGCCCGTTTTTGACAGGTATCGACTCACCTTGGTTAAGGCGCTGTGCATCTTGGTATTAATCAACCAAGTGAACATGAACACATCGTATTTATGGATAGAATAGAGCAGTTTCATTTTTTATCCCCTGAAAGAATAGTTCTGTAAAATTCACCAACGCACGACTACAGTGATGAGAATCATGGATTTTCGGTTGTGTATTTTTCTTGGGTAATCAGTACACAGGGTAAAGCACTTTTATGACAATAAAATGAATGTTTGTTTAAGATTTTGTGACAATGCGATTTAATTTTCATTTTTAGGATAAAGCGGCAAGACTTAACATTGATAGAAACAAAGTATGATTTCGGGTTGATGTGTTAAAATAAGCTAATCTTTACAATTGGATGCAGCTTTATTTAGCGCTTAACCAACGAATCCAGTGGGCGTGTGTAATCTGGTTGTTCAAGGCGGCAGTATCAAGGTCGACAAAACAGATTTTATAAAAGGTTGCTAAAAACCCTGATGCAATAAGGGTTTTTTTGCCTTACACAAGTATTATTTTTTCTCTGGAGCTATTCAATGGTCTCCAGTATTATTACCATTCTCGATTAATCTTCAGGTGAAATGTGGCTGAATCAACAAGCACGATGTCCAAAAAAATAGCGATGGGTTCACTACTTATCGCGGTGGTGGGCTGTAGTTTTTTAATTTATTCCTTGCCGTTAAAAGACGTGCTTAACCAGAGTCATCAAATTAAATTGTGGTTGGCTGAAACGGGTTACGCGGCACCCGCCATTTTTACTTTGGCAGCGGCTTTATTAACCGCTATTGGTATGCCCAGACTGCTGCTGTGTTCTTTGGCAGGTGTCGTATTTGGGTTTACGTGGGGTTTTGTTTGGAGTCATTTCGGAACTTTGCTGGGCGCTTACGGCACTTTTATTTTTGCTCGCTGGAGTGGTCGGGAGTATGTTCAGCAAAAATTCCCAAAGATTATCGCCTTGTCCCAAGGCACACAAGCACGCGGCTGGAGGTCGGTATTATTCATGCGGCAATTGCCCATTAGTGGTCTTTACAACGACATTTTGTTGGGACTGAGCACCGTTAGTCATGGTGATTTTTGGATCGGAAGTGCCTTAGGATTTCTTCCTCTTGGCGTGACGGCGACTCTTATCGGTGCGGGTGCCATACAGGCTGATATGTCTCATCTTGCGCAATATCTGGGTATCGCGGCCTGCGCTTTCTTTTTATTGACCCTGTCGTTAAAGTGGATTTTAGCTCAGAGGCAGCGGAAAAACAGCGTAAGCTAATATAGAGTGGCTTAGAAGTAAAGCAACATTAAGCTCCCTCTCCCTCAGGGAGAGGGCTGGGGTGAGGGTGATCGAATGTCGCTTTACTTCTACATGGCTCTATATTTAAAACATCTCCCCTAACCCCTCTTTTTCAAAGAGGAGGACTGAATAATCACGAATCTCTTTGTTACAAGGTGTTCTGCGAGTTAAGGTGATTTCCGGAGAATATTTTACCCATTAAAAGTAGAATTTTCTCAATCAATCAAGCGATTGGATTCGTCTAATGGGTAAGCTCTTTCGCAGAAATCACCTAACTTCAGCTTCGGATACCCATTCCAGCCATTCAGTCAGAACACACAGCGTCCAGATGGCGCGGGCATGATCCGCCTTGCGTTGGGTATGTTCCTGCAATAG
>CAIQND010000810.1 GCA_903873045.1 uncultured Methylococcaceae bacterium
CGGTTAACTTAATGATAAGTAAGTATTCGGCCCCCCTCTTTAAAAAAGAGGGGTTAGGGGAGATTTTATTAGATAAATCCCCTCTGCCCCCCTCGCTTTGCCCTCCCTCTTTTTCAAAGGGGGAGGTGAATAGTTACAATGATAAAGCATCAAAAGAGACCGTTCGCTGAGCGGAGTCGAAGCGAAGTGTCCGCTTCGACTCCGATCAGCGAACGGCTTAACCTTAAATTGCCCCACCTTAAGTAGGTAGCCCGAATTAAGACAGGGCAACGCGAAAGACTTAACCGTTACGCGGCTCCGTGTTACGTCGAAAGCCTTTCCAACACCTTGCTTTTCTTATCAAACAGCAACAACCGCCTATTTCTTTAGGCACCCTGTTAGAAAATGTGCCTTGTATATTGGAGTTGGACTATGATATGGTTCAACTTCAAATTACTCATTGATTACTTTTTTAAGATCATCTGAGCTTCTATTTTGAATTAGGTTATTTTTGCTATTACCTGTTCAAGTCATGTCTCTAATCGTTTTATCAGGCTTTACAACTAACTCGGTGACTTTAATAACCGAAGTGGAAAAATTAAAATGACAAATTACCGACTATTTTTATTAAGTTTACTAACCATTTCATGGGTTTTTCTAAGTGGTTTTAACAAACCCATTGATAACACTATGATCGTTGTAGAAACCCAGAAAACAGAACGTGAACTACAATCTGCGGAAACTGAAAAAATAAAAAAAACGCTGGACACAGAACCGGTAAAGGCAAAAAACAACCCTTTATCCGTCAAAAGAAAATCGCCAAAAATAACTTTAGCAAAAAATATCAGTGACACTGATGAAGAGAATCCCTCTCAACATGACGAATTTGAAAAACGGCTGGATCTTTCTGTTCCATTTGAAGATTCAGAAAACATAGGCATAAACAATGTCCAAAAAGCCGTCGCACAAAGCCTGGTGACTAATATTTTTGCCCCTGAAACCAAAAAAAAGCCGCAGCCGCTAGAATTAAAAGGCGGATTTTTGATGTCTCCGGAACCGGAATTTGAAAAACGAAAATCTGTTGATGGCGCGGGAATTGTTATTAATCTTAAACCCTGATTTAAAAAGCGCGTAACGACTCAGTAGATATTGGCTTTAATCATGGAACACTGGCTTACAATCTTACATTGAGCGGGGTACTGTTTCAAATTTTACAATTAAATTTTATTCTTATAATCAATTAGTTATTAATATATTTTATTAGTTGGTATGTCTGAGCTGCGTGTTGTAGGTCTATTAAACCCGATGAAAAGTGGGAGCTTTAAATTATTTATGCTACATATTTTCCAATTCGCTGATTTTAAATGATATTTTATAACTCATTGAAATAAATAAAATTAAATATAACTATTTGTTTATTAATGGAAAATTAATTGTATTTTTGATGATGTACCCCGCTCAATGTAAGTACAATCAACGGATATTATTTTTAGTCCCGAAAGACCTTATAATGTCATAAGATTTAGAAACTTCTCTTATCTGTGTCTATCAGTCAAATCCGTGTCATCTGTGTTCTAATTTTTAATAAGAGTGGATTATCAGTCCAGCCATTCAATGACATGATCTTCCAGATTAACCGCCATTGATTCTTTTATCGCATAACTTCTAATTGAAACACCCGCTTTTTTAACACTGGCACTACTTCCCGATACCAAGGGATGCCATGCAGGAAGATCTTTATTCTCGTTAAGTAAACGGTAGGCACAGGTTGAAGGCAGCCAGTGATACTGTGTAAAGTCATTTTGCTTTAAATTGAGACATTCCGGAACTAATTGGGTACGTTCGTTATATCGCGTACAGCGACAGGTCGTTAAATTGATAAGTTTACAAGCGACACTAGTGAATACTATCGCTCCTGAATCTTCATCCTCCAACTTGTGTAAACAACATTTGCCACAGTTATCACACAATGACTCCCATTCTTCGGTCGTCATTTCAGGCAGTTTTTTTGTTTTCCAAAAACTCATAGCAGATTTTAATAATTAATAAATTAGCGATATATCCTGCCATGTTATCCCAAATTCAACAATGCGATTTAACTATAATGCGTTATCCGCTTTCTTGCTCCAGGTTTTTCGCTGCCAGTTCATTCAGAATTTGTCTAAAATGAGCATAACCGTGAATATTTAAAACACCCACCTCATTTAAAACGCCCTGATAATGACCTGCAGCCCTTCCACCGACAATGATTGCGACGTTATTGCCCACTAATTTTTTAAGTCGTCTTAGCTCTTTTGCCACAACATGATCATCGGAAGCAAAACTGAGACTCAGCGTCAATGCACAGGCATTGGTATATTTAACACCGGCAGCAATTTCTTCAGCAGGCAGATTAGCGCCCAGATAAGTAACTTGCCAGCCACTCAGTTCAGCCATAATAGCCGCCAGTAAAGCGCCCAATTCATGTAATTGACCAATAGGTGTACTAACAATCATCTTGGGGGCATTAGCTGCACAGGGATTATTATTACGTAAAATATAGGTCAAAGATCGAATAACAGATGAAGTCATGTGCTCATGAACCGGCCTCAGTTCTCCTGATATCCAACGCTCGCCAATTCTGGTTAACAAGGGCGTCAACAAGTGCTCAATAAAGACTTCAGTACCCAGCTCTACAATTGCGTTTTCAAAATGCGACTCCAGCATTCTGGCATCGAAAGCTAAAACGGCATCATAACATTTTTCAATGTAATCCTCGGTAAGATACACCCTGTCAATGACTGAAGTCGTCTTTCTATTTAATACAGGGATTACTGCACCCGCCTCATCTTTGGTCAACTTCTTTAGGTCATCAAGCGAAAACTTGGCAATTTGACTGATACTATGACCATTTCCGGTAGCCTGATTGAGTAATTTTAAACGGGCAATATCCTGATCGGTATAAACCCGATGCCCACCTGCCGTACGCGTCGGCGTTACCGCCTGATAGCGACGTTCCCACGCTCTGACAAGATCAGACTTAACCCCCGACCTTTTTGAAACGGTGCTAATTAAATATTGCGCTGAGTCACCAATAAGACCAGTCATAACGGCTTCTTTATCTCAAAAAATAAAAACCATAGTAACATAAACCTTTACAAAACATTGACAAAATTACGACAGAGAGCCCTCAATGCTCATACGGGCAATTTTTGACCCTCTGTGGCCGTTTTTTTCTAACGAGAAACTCTTTATTACTACATTTTTAAAACGGTTGGCCGACCGGTTTGGACTTTTTCAACTTTTTCAACAGCCAGCTTAAGCTCGTCTAATGATAATTGTGTCAGTAAATGCAGGCCGGCGCGAAGTATTTCACCTTTTTTGACATGAATTCCTGCGGCCAGACAGGTTTTCTTGAGTTCTGAAATTTTCAGATAATCCTGTTCAGGAAATGAAAAGCTGTCCCTAATCACTTTTACCTTGGCACTTTTTATTTTTTTAATATCCGTTTTTTCTTCAATTTCAACTTCAACTGCTTCAAATGCTTCAACAGCCTCAACAGCCTCAACCACATCTTTAGTTTCAATGGCGGCACTTGATTTTGCTATTGAAGGCTTTTTAGCGACTGCTTTCTCAATGGGCAGATCAATTTGAAGTGGTTCGGTTACCGTTTTTTTTGATTTTGGCTTTGATGTGTTCATTATGATCTCTTAATGCTTAAATAAAAAATAACAGTATATACCGTTTATACGGTTATTCAATTATATTTATTAACAATAAGTTAAACGCCATAAGCGTCTGTTTATTTTTATCAAAATGGATTCGCATTAAATAGTCAATAATAAATTATAGACTAAAGGTCAGACCCCCTGACTTTAATTCATCAAAATGTAACAATTAAAGTTTACTATCCGATTTTTTGTAAATAACTTTACTGGACAAAACAAATGTTTGATTTAAAAATAAACTCCCTAAAACGGCAAGCTATTCTTGTCGCTTCATTCTCAGTTATTGCCGCTATCTATTCAGCGCCCTCTTTGGCTGTTGTTGATCCTGTTATCCTGACTTTTTCTACGGTTGGCGATTCAAGACAAGATTCAGTAGCCATTGATCCCAGCGTTGTAAAAACTGCTCAAGTAGGTGTAGGCAATTGCCAAATTCCTTCTGGTGCTACAGGTTTGACACCTAACCCTGGCTTATCTGGCCAGGATTGCAAATGGCTGCAAAACACAACCGCTTGGGCACGCATCATGCGTACCATTCAGTCACAAAAATCACAGCTGTTGTTCTTCAACGGCGACATGATTATGGGTTACGGAAAAGCAGGCGTCCCTGTAACTAGAAACACAACTGGCGTAAGTGAAGTAGCAATCACAAGCCCTGTCATCAGTGATGTCCTTAATTCGGATGCCATGCAGATCTACAAACAATATGGTTTCTGGCGTGGAATGGTTGCAACCTTAATGGAAACAGGTACTTATGTAGTTCCTGTGCCAGGCAACCATGAAGTACAATGTAAACGTTGTGGTAAAGCCTCACAAGTTGAGAATGAAAATGCCTGGCGCGATAACATGGGCGACCTGATTCTTGATACCGCTCGTTTCACCAGCCTGGTGGGTACTGCTCCAACAAACTTCTCAAATTCAAGTGGTTCAGCTGACGGTCTTGCAACCGATCAATCACAATTAAGCTACTCATTTGACGTAGGTCAATCACACTTTGTTGTAATTAACACAGATGCTGTTGGTAAAGACGGTTATGCACCGACTGCCTGGCTGGATGCTGACATGATAGCAGCAGAAGGCCGTAACGCTAAACGCATGTTCGTTTTTGGTCACAAACCAGCCATGTTCTATTATGTTGGATCAGTTGTTCCCACACCAACTTCTTCTCTTAACGATAAAGATGCTACAGCTGCCACAGCCTTCTGGACTGTCATTAACAATCATAAAGCGACATACTTCAGTGGTCATGAGCATACCTATAAAGTATCAAAACTTAATGGCTTAACTAATTCTTACCAAGTTATCGTGGGTGCTGGCGGATCGCCATTTGAATCAGCCGTTTCAACAGGCACTACGAATGACCGTATGTACTCTTGGGCTACAGTAAAAATCTTCCAAAGCGGCGCTGTTCAAATGGACACTTGGGGTTTTGATCCAACGCTGACGAATCCAATTGTAAAATTGGAAACCGTGCAGTTAACCCATTTGTAAGTTTTTTCCAGAGAATATAGATATGAAAAAATTAACAAACTCTTTAGGTTTGATCGCCTTACTAATGTGTGCTCTGGGTTCTGAAGCACATGCAGATATCATAGTCGATGCCGGTACACCCAACCAACCAGGTTCAGCTATTATGCTGTCTGCTGGCCAATGGTTGGCGGCCGAGTTTACCACGACTCAAGCCTGGCAAATTGATAGTCTTAAAGGCTTTATCAATGCTGATACCTCAAATCCGGATAATGCGACTTATACCGTTGCGCTTTATGGTAACGCCGCAAATAACCGTCCTGACACCACTAGCGAACTGTTTGCACAACAAGCAACCTTTGGCACTGATGGTTGGAATGGTCTGCAAGGGCTGAATGTTGCACTCAATGCCGGTACTTATTGGCTGGCATTTGAAGTTCGAGCGGGTGATACTTTACCGGGTGATACTTTACAGGGATTAATGCCGGTTTCTGCGCCTAATCCATTACAAACAGCATCTAATGATCCAAATGCCAGTTTCGGTTATATTCCAACAACTGGAGCGGCTTACAACGTTGGCATACAAATCAGTGCCGTACCAGTACCGCCTTCATTGTTTTTATTTGCTTCCGGCTTATTGGCAATGGGTGGATGTCGTTTAGTTAAGCGTCAAGCTATTTAATATTCTTCGACCTGCACTTTGGCCCGCCAGTTAATAAACTGGCGGGCTTTTTTACATAGCGTTTATAGTAAATAACCCCATAAAGACTATCAGCTCACCGTTCGCTCATTTTTTCTAGTGGTTCGTAAGGTTTAAAAACACTACATGTAGTGTTTTCAGGAGTTTTTATAAAAAAACAATTTCCTAGCAATGACTTTATGTCATAAACGCTATTTTTTATATCTAAAAAAATGA
>CAIQND010000811.1 GCA_903873045.1 uncultured Methylococcaceae bacterium
GACTCCGCTCAGCGAACGGTTTAACCTTAATCAGCGAACGGTTTAACCTTAAACTGTCCCGCCTTAAGTAGGTAGCCAAAAGTGGTATCGTTTATGTTTCATTTAGGGGTCAATAAACCATATCATGTTAGAGCAAAACCATTATAAAAGCCCGATACGAAAATTAGTCAATTTTTTTGAAAAAAGCCGAGATAACTGGAAAGAAAAATACCCGCTCAACAAAACTAAAAACTAAAGTTTGCACGTTAAGGTGATTTCCGGAGAATATTTTACCCATTAAAAGTAGGATTTCCCCAATCAAGCAAGCGATTGGATTCGTCTAATGGGTAAGTTCTTTCGCAGAAATCACCTAAAGGCATCTCAACAAAAGAGGAAAAGCGAAACACTCCTGTTAAGAAAGCAGCTTAAGCAGGCGACTATCAATACAGAAAATATTATAACCGAGACCGCTAAAAAAAACAGGATTTGGTGATTTCTGATACGCCGCTCAATGCAGTTAAAATTGCCCATCACAGCTATTCGGCAACGACCATTTTTCTAATGCCAGCATGAATCTGTGGCGGTTTTTTGGTTACCAGCACTTTAACCCCCCGAGGGCTTTTTAAAGATGTTATCAGAAAAACTTTTGTCCTGATCCAGTTCTGATAACAGCGAGTCATCTTCTTCAAAAGCAGTTATGTTTCCAGCGCTCAATTTGATCATTAAACGAACTTCGTTTCTTGAGTCTGCTGAATTTAAGGCATCTTCGTAACCGATTTTTCCAGCCGTATACAAGTCATACAGTGCTTGGTCAAAAGTCTGCATACCTTGTTCGCGTGAATTTTTCATTAACTCTTTGAGCTTTTCAATCTCGCCTTTACGGATATAATCCTTAACCAAAGGCGTATTAATCAATATTTCAACGGCCGGATAACGACCTTTGCCATCAGAGCGCTTAATCAGTTGTTGGGCAACAATTCCTTTCAGATTTAGTGACAAATCCATCAATAACTGACTATGCATTTCGTCAGGAAAGAAATGTAAGATCCGGTCCAAAGCCTGATTGGCATTGTTGGCATGCAGTGTAGAGAGGCATAAATGTCCGGTTTCAGCAAAGGTAATGGCATTCTGCATGGTTTCCCGTGTCCTGATTTCACCAATCAAAATCACGTCAGGTGCTTGCCGCAGCGTATTTTTTAAAGCCACCTCATAAGATTCTGTATCAATCCCTACTTCGCGCTGGGTAATAATACAACCCAGATGCGGGTGCTGAAACTCTATCGGATCTTCAATAGTAATAATATGCCCGTTACTGTTCTGATTGCGATGCTTGATTAAGGCCGCCAAGGACGTTGATTTACCGGTGCCCGTAGCGCCCACAAAAAGAATGAGCCCACGCTTTTCCATAATCATTTCTTTTAATATTGGCGGTAAAAACAAAGACTCGGCATCGGGTATTTCGTTTTCAATCCGGCGCATTACCATGCCGGCAGAATCTCGTTGGGTAAAAGCGCTAACCCTGTATCGACCAAATTCCGGCACACCAATAGCAAATTGGCATTCTTTGGTATTTTCAAACTCATCTTTTTGCCGCTGAGTCATAATACTCAGCACCGCTTCTAAAGACTGTTCGGCTGTCAGTGGAATTTTGGATGTCTCGATAAGCGCGTTATCAACCTTAATAGTGGGTGCTCGTCCTGCTGTTATAAATAAATCAGAGGCTTTTTTTTGAGCCATTAATGTAAATAACACGTTAAAATTCATTTTTTACTCCTTAACGAAAACTATCTTTATTTACGGCTTTAATCATGGCTTCTTTTGAAGTCACCAAGCCTTTATCAACCAATTCTCTCAGGTTCTGATCCAGTGTTTGCATACCGTCTTTACGCCCGGTTTGAATTGCAGAATACATTTGTGCCACCTTGGCTTCCCGAATCAGGTTTCTGATCGCCGATGTGCCTACCATAATCTCATGTGCGGCAACGCGGCCACCGCCCGTCTTTTTCATGAGTGTTTGCGAAATGACACCCTGTAATGATTCAGACAGCATAGAGCGAATCATGTCTTTTTCTGCGGCCGGAAAGACATCAATAATACGGTCAATCGTTTTTGCCGCAGAAGTTGTATGTAGCGTACCAAAAACAAGGTGACCCGTTTCCGCTGCTGTTAATGCCAGGCGGATAGTTTCCAAATCACGCATTTCACCCACCATAATAATATCGGGATCTTCACGGAGTGCCGAGCGTAACGCCTCATTAAAACCATGCGTATCACGATGCACTTCGCGCTGGTTAATTAAGCATTTTTGGCTTTCATGAACAAATTCGATGGGGTCTTCAATGGTGAGTATATGGGCGTAATCATTGCAATTAATATGATTAATCATCGCCGCCAGTGTGGTCGATTTACCGGAACCCGTAGGCCCCGTGACTAAAATCATGCCACGCGGCTTTCGGGTCAATTCTTCAAAAAATTTGGGCGCATTCAAATCTTCCAGAGATAGCACCTTTGAGGGAATGGTTCTAAAAACACCCGCCGCTCCACGCTGCTGATTAAAGGCATTGACACGAAAACGTGCGATTCCGGGCAGCTCAAACGAAAAATCGGTTTCTAAAAATTCTTCATAATCACGCCGCTGCTTGTCATTCATGATGTCATAAATCAAGGCATGCACCATTTTATGATCCAGTGCAGGCACGTTAATTCGTTTTATATCACCATCAACCCGGATCATGGGAGGCAACCCAGCCGATAAATGTAAATCCGATGCTTTATTTTTAACTGAAAAAGCCAGTAACTCTGCAATATCATTCATAAAATTCTCGGGTAAAGTGGTCGATAAAATAACAATTAAATTTTTAAACTTTAGCGTAATTCTTTGCTTTTTTGAAGCGATACTGTTTAATGACGTTTTAATTATTTCCTGATGACGATGGTAAATAACAGACTTAACCTTATACTTGCCCAAATCAGACAAGCTGAAGTGGCTTACCACCGTAAACCTGGATCGGTTCTCTTACTGGCGGTGAGTAAAACCAAAACCGCAAAAGATATTGCAGAGGCTTATCAAGCGGGACAACGCCATTTTGGCGAGAATTACTCCCAGGAAGCACTAAAAAAACAACAGGAACTGGGCGCGTACGACATTACCTGGCATTTCATTGGGCCGATACAATCCAATAAAACCAAGGCACTTGCCCTGCATTTTGACTGGGTACACAGTGTTGATAGTTTTAAGATTGCCAAACGTCTTAGCGAACAACGTCCTGTTAGCTTACCGCCATTAAACATCTGTCTGCAAGTTAATATCAGCGGCGAACAAAGCAAGTCCGGCATTACCCTGAATGAATTGCCGCAATTGTGTGAGCTTGTGGCGGCATTGCCCAACATAAAATTGCGTGGTGTGATGGCGGTTCCTATGCCTGAAGAGGATTTTGACTTGCAACGTCAACCTTATAAAACACTTTATGAGGCGGTTGCAAAATTAAACAATCCCGAACTGGATACCTACTCATTTGGGATGAGTGGCGATTTAAACGCCGCTATTGCCGAAGGCGCGACTATTGTCCGGATTGGCACTGCATTGTTTGGTGCGCGAGAATATACCTAACGCTGATTATTAGCACCAGGTGTTTTTTCTGTGTATAAAATAGTGATTATCAAGTACGGCAATTATTTCTTCACAATCAATGATATTTTTACTGTCCGCTAAAATGTAATCCGCTAAGGCCATAATGGCATGCCAATTCGATCTATCGTTTATAAAATTAAAGGCTGCCAAAAATAACTCAGCCAATTTTTTTTCACGGACTAACGGGTTGGTAACAAGACAATCCAGATAGTCGTTGATGGCCTCTAAATCAGAAGAGCCTCCATAATAATGCAGGGCATTTAAATTTATCAGGCGTGGATTAATCGGTTCATTATCACGTAGGGCAATATAATTGGCCTCGGCCAAGGGGCCTGCGAGTAAATTGATAATATCCGCTTCAAAGGCGCTTTGATAAGCCTGTTTTTGTGTTAAAGAAAAATCACAGACTGCTTCCTCAACTGAGGATGGTAAGGTGTGAATCAAACGCCCCCCCTCTATTTTAGTAAAGCAATGATTACAATCATCACCTGATTGGCATAAACATTCAGCGAGTTGAAAGTCATATTTTAGTTTTTTAATAAAGACCTGAAAAAAAACCGGTGGCAGTAGTTTTTGTTTGTTACCGAGATAAATTGCAGCGGCATGCCCCGCTTCATGGACGGCGGTTTTTCTGCTGAGTTCGGCATGATTGATCGGGCGAAAATCGATGGATGTTTGTTTGCGTTTCATAATAGTCCCGTTAAAAAAAAATGCGAACCCACTGTGCAGTTCGCATTATCGAGAGGAAGGATGGTTAACTGATGTTGTTTACCGCACAACGACAATTTGAGCAAGAGTTTAGCGGCTTAATTAAGTCTTGAAAATGTGACATATTGCCGCGCGACAAAATGCCGCTAAATTTGGCATTTTAATTGCTTAATATAATGGGTTTGTTTGGCATTAATGCTTCCAACATCAGGCTACAAGCCACCTGCCAGTTTAACTTATCACCCTTTAGTGCGGCATATCACCTA
>CAIQND010000812.1 GCA_903873045.1 uncultured Methylococcaceae bacterium
GAATACAAATGGAGCATTTTTCGCGTAAATTCGTTTTCATGAGACACACCATGATTTTAGTTGTAACCAAGTATATGGTATCTAACAAAATCAATCACATGTCATATTTAACTTGCCCCCATAATCCGTTACAATCAGTAATTATTCAGTCCCCTCTTTAAAAAAGAGGGGTTAAGGACAAGCCTTTCAGAAAGTGTGTTGATTTTACAAAGTGATCTTAATTGAATAAAAATTAGCTAGTATTTACATATTAGCTACTATATGCAAGTATATCCCTACCATTAGAAAAGAAGAAAATCATGATAGTAATGACAGCCACTGAAGTTAAAAACAAGCTTGGAGACGCATTGTCTTTTCCCGATGACGACAGCCTGCTCATAGAGAAGAACGGAAAAGAGGCGTTTATGGCTTTTTCCGTGCAAACGGCGAAGAAAATGATTTTGACATCGTATGTTCATGGCGGGATATCACGTTCGGAGACCATGAAGCTTATGGGATTTGATTGGTATGGACAGTTGCTGGATGCTCTCGCCACAGCCAAGATGAATAAACCGACTCTACCAGAGAATGAGCGCACTGTTATGACGGCTTATGCAAGCAAAATACTGGGATCAAAATGACACTACAAAAAAACAGAAGAATCGAGATCGTTATTCCTGATGCCGGCCCGCTGATTTCATTGGCCCGTGCCGATGCGCTAGACACACTGCTTGTCTTTAAGGATGACGTCAGCTTGGTTATCACCGATTTTGTTGAGTTTGAAGTAACGCGTAACCGCGACAAACACCCTGATGCTCAGCGAATTTGCGAGTTCCTTACCCGTTATGCCGGCATTATCGAGATTCAGGAAACATCAATCGGCAAAACGATGAAGCAAATGGTTCAAATGAGGGAATTGTTTGAGGAAAACGAAAGGTTTCGTCAAATGATGATTAGCAACAAGACCGAGCCTCCCCCAGTTCCAAAAGATATTGGGGAGCTGAGCATTGTTTCGTTTGCCAACGAGATGATTACAACCCCTCCCGGCATTCCTGTTCTAATTTTAGCGGAAGATGACTTTTTCCTTCATTCTGGTGCTGCAATACCAGGAAATGCTCATATTCTCTCAACTCGTGCCTTTTTGGAGACTCTCTACGAGTTGGGTAAAATTCCTGGTGCCAACGCAATATGGGAAGCAATTCAACGTGAACGACCCGGCGTGAATAGGGACAGAGTTGATCGACAAGCAGGCAAAATAAATACTGATTGGCAAAGCGCCATAGACAGTGAAAAGGCCAGGAGTGTCGAAAAAAAAACAAGCAAGCAAGAAGAAAGGTTAGGGAGTGAAACCGCTCGTCATACTGAATCTACAAAATATTTTATTTTCTTCACGCCACACTCTTAATCCATTTACTATTAACGTAGTGTACAAAACCACTCTAAAAAATCAATTCACTCTCGGCGTGGCTTGCTCCTACCCCCTCTTTTTCAAAGAAAGAAACCGAATAGTTACGTATTTTTAATAGCTTCCAAGCAAGCCTTTATGGAGAACGAAATAGACTCTGTTTACGGTGATTTAACTTATGTGAATAAAAGCGACCCCACGAAAGTGATTCGTTATTGGAAAAGTGGTGAGTTTACACTTAAAAAATTACGCCGTGGCTGGATGCCACCTCATCCGACATTTTTTTGTTAAACGAGCCATCTACCAACAACATGGCCAGTTTGATACCAGCTTTAAAATCGCTGCCGATTATGATTTGATGTTGCGTTTTTTAGGCAAGTATAAAATTTCAACTACTTACATCCCTAACGTATTAATTAAAATGCGTGTAGGCGGTGAGAGCAATAAAAGCTTAAAAAATGTCATCAGAAAAAGCATGGAAGACCTTCAAGCCATGAAAAATAATAATATGGGTGGGATGGTTAGTTTGATCATTAAAAACCTGTCAAAGTTACAGCAGTTTGTTTGTAAAGCGTAAAGAATTATTATCGTTCTGACATGATTGACGCTGGAACGGTGAGGTAGAACTTTAATTTTTTAGCTGCTTTACGATTTGTGTCCATGGCAACTATAGGGGTAGAGAAGAGCTTTTTTTTCTAAGCTCTCCCCTCCCTCCGAACCGTGCGTGCAGTTCTCCCGCACACGGCTCTCCAGTCGATAGTTTCCTCATCGGGATCGGCTCGCTTCCGCATGGGCTTCATACATTGTGAAAAGTCCCAAGCTCGCGAA
>CAIQND010000813.1 GCA_903873045.1 uncultured Methylococcaceae bacterium
GCATCAAAATCAGCATCCAAAATACTTGCTGCATCGCGTTCTGGAAAATTTAAGGATTTAATTAACTCCAGTCGATTGGATTCTGCCAAAATCACTGCCGTTTCTTCAATACCACCGATTTCAAGTAGATTATTTGCTAACGGCGCGTAATAAGGCAAAGCAGTTTCTACAGGAAATTGATAGCTACCAGCAATATTTGGATGATAAGGAATAGAAATAGGCTCTTCATTTTCATACAAGTCTAAATAAGGTTTTATTCTTTTTACTAATGAATCACCTATCACTCCTTCTGGAATAGGTGATAAAACTAATTTAGCCTTACTCCCCCCTAATTCTTTTAATAAATCACGAATAAAACGCACCCCTTCAGCATTTTGATCGCTAGGATACAAAACAATAAACGCTTCATCAGCGAGACGTAATAAAGATAAACCACCCCATTCATTTAATCCTGTCCGTGCATCAATCAGCATAATGTCAGGTTGAAATTGTTCCCAAAGGTCTTGTTCAAATTGATACCAAGAGTCTTTTGTTGCTGCGAATAAGTGGGCAGTTGATAAAACCGACAACCGCTGAATATAACGTTGCCCTATTTTTCCAGCAGGAACAATAAACAAATCACGGCGTGATTCAGGGTCGTTGACACTGTAAACAATGCCTGTTCGCTTACCTTGATTACTGCCGCTTAGATGGATTTTCGCTGGGTGATTATCATCGAAGAAACAGGTTTGACGTTCCCATAAATAATCAATTAAACCCTCTTCAACTGAGGTATCAGTAGGTGGTAATAATGCTTGCAATCCTGGTGCCTCGACATCCATATCGATTAAAACCACACGCTTTCCATGACGTGTCAATTGAAATGCAGTTTGTATTAAAGCGGTAGTACGCCCAACTCCACCCTTATAGGAATAAAACACTACGCGTTTAATTGGGTGTTTAGGTTTTTTAGCTGATATTTTTTTGCCAGCGGATAACATCGCAATTGCTTCTTCCCATGATGAAGGCGGTACATTATCTATCGTCGCTTGAACAGAAATACCGTCACTTATCGCTTCTTCTGGTGTGTATAATTCAATAATACCAGACGCTAATCCAGCTTCTTCAATTAAGGGTTCGACTTGCTGTAACCGTTCATGTCTTGCTAGTCCTTGAAACTGTTCTGAGATAATAGTAAGGAGAACAAAACCACCAGCCCCCACATCAAGCTCAAATTGCTTAAGAAATTTCTGATTGAGGGCTTTGCGTAGTTGTATCGCAGATTTCATATGATTTTCTCGTTTTTTTCAAGCCAACCACAAACATAATCAAAACTTTTTTGCCAATCTTCTTGGGACTCTGTTGTTTGTGGAATATAGCGGAGGCCAATATAGTCGATGTCAGTTGATCCCAACGGATGAATGATTTTTTGCAGATGTTTTAAAAGCTGCTTATCCAAACTTGCTCGTTTATAAAAATCGGGCATCCGTCTAAGAGCGGTTAATAGGCTATGACTTGGGTTAGCGATTGCTTGGTCGTACATTGAATCTTTAGTCCGACGACTATTATCATTCCACTTACTAATTCGATGATAGCGAAACAATAGTGATTTCAAATGACATTCAACTGCTATTCCCCCCAAATGAAAAATAGCTATAGTATGGTGCTTCGGTAAAGCGGAGACATCTTTTTTTCTTGCTAAATAAGCACCGTTGTAATCATCCATGCTTGATGTCGTGGGCTTTTGTTATCAACATTAGTAATCAATATTTAAGTAGTGCAAATTAAGTTTATGAATAATTTCTAAGCATCGTAGTGGACATATTCCTACGTTTGCATCATCAAGATGCAGTTTTCTGAACGTTGCAGCGATCTACCCGTACACAAGTCCACCGTGGCGAACACCTACTCATCCCAGCAGCGGATTTTGAGACAGTTTATTCTCCGCACAATTATACCAAATAGTCCATTTTATCCTGAATCATCTTTTTGTCGATTTGATAACGGGCTTGTTGTTATGAGGTTTGATTATGGTGAGCCATATATTGCCTATCTTCAGCTAGAAAATATTGCCATAGTATTACTTCAAAACTTAAGATTTTCCA
>CAIQND010000814.1 GCA_903873045.1 uncultured Methylococcaceae bacterium
GAACCACCCGATCCCATCCCGAACTCGGAAGTGAAACCGCTTAGCGCCGATGATAGTGTGGCAGTTTGCCATGCGAAAGTAGGGAATTGCCAAGCTCTTATATTAAAACCCAAGATTTTTGTCTTGGGTTTTTTTTTGCCTTTTATTTGACGGCTTTTATCAATCGCTAATTCGGCTTCACACTCCAGATGACTATAAATTATGTCCCGCCTTCTAGTCGAGGTACAATGCCAAGACATTTAGACGCCATCCGCAAGTATATCGAAGCTGATGTTTAAGGAGGTGCTGTGGAATTGTTTGTAGCTCTGACCTTTTGTCGGACAGCTTCCTATGAGTCTGTCGGTCTTTCAGTCATCCATCCAATATTTATTAAGTTAAAATAGCGTATGATTAATAATGACAGAAATGGCAGTACCCCATCAGTAAGCAATTTATCAGCATTAACTGAAATGAGCCTATCAACGTACTTGGAAACTGCGAAGGCTGGTTAGATAGATGAAACAGTCTGACTCGTTTTGTGGTTCCCCATGCGTCAGAATAGTTGTCGCTGAACACAATAACCATTGATTTAAACTGCAAGCTGTATTATCTGCTATATTTCATATAGATTAGCCACGCGTTTAATGGCGTTATTATCTTCCACGAACTGGAATAAAGATGAATAAGTATTCTAAACTACCTACTGTAAACACCGGATGGCTATTGTCATCGTTTGTAATTGCCATGCTTTTATCTGGTTGTGCAAGTATTGGTAAGGGCGCAGCGGAAGCGGTTTTGGAAAAGTCCGAAAATGAGGATACCCGGCTATGCCAAGTATGGGGCGAACCGTTTACCGGAGTTGAAGCTGATTTGGTCAAGAATAAGGCAACTAAGGTACTGTTTGTTCATGGCGTAGGCGATCATATACCTGGATATACTACCCAATTTTTGGAGAAACTGGCCAAGGAATTAAACCTTAACGTGCGTTCGGAAGGCCAGAAAAATATTGAACTGAATACGCTCGTGTTTCCAGACAGGAATCTGGGTAATTTGCGTGTGACTCATCTACTTAATGAGCAAAATGGTAAGGAACTTACTTTTTACGAGTTGACTTGGTCGGAAATTACCCGAAAAGAAAAAGCGCTGCTGGACTTCGATACGTCAGGGGAATATGATTTTCGCAGAGCCAAGATAAATGGCATGTTGAAAAAGTTTAGTAATGATACCGGTCCGGATCCCATTATTTATCTGGGGCAAAGCAGAGTGCCCATTTTGGCCGCCTACGCGCAGTCGTTTTGCTGGATGGTTTCACGTAATTGGAACGATCTTCCGAGCAGCGGTCAACATGTCTGCATGGGCTTGGATGATTCCAGTGCCGACCTTATTGCGAAGGATAATTATGTCATTATTTCTCACAGTTTGGGTAGCCGTATTGTGATTGATGGTACGCAACGTATTGCCTCCTTGTTGGCGGCACCAGAAAAACATTTGTCTTCAGATCAAAAAGCAAAAATGGCACTTTCTACAAAAGCGATTGGGGCTTTTCAAAACAAGCGTTTACCGTTATTTATGCTGTCCAACCAGTTGCCCATGTTGCAATTGGGCAGGGAGCTTCCCGAAGTGGCGGGGCAGGAGGCAAGTTACTGTGACCCCAAAGGCGCTAATTATAATAAGCGTATGCTCAGTAAAACCGAGATTATCGCCTTTAGTGACCCCAATGATCTGTTAAGTTATGGAATACCGCCCGGATTTTCAGACAAATATATTGATTCCCGCCTCTGTGCCAAGATCACTAATGTCAATATCAATATAGCTAAAGTTATGGATGCCTTCGGTATGGCTGATCTCGCTAATCCCATGCAAGCACATGTGGGTTATGATACAGATGATCGAGTTATTGCTTTGATCGCCAAAGGTATTGGTAATACGGGCGCGTCACCGCTGGTTAAAAAACGCTGTGAGTTTGTAAAAGAAGTTAAGTGAACGTTAATTCTTAGGTAGGGTTGAGCTCTTAATTTTAGTGATCCAGTGCTCCGGCCTATGCTTGGATTTCGATAAATACTCTCTGGAACTGATTGGCTTTAATCCTAAGGAGTGTCTGGAGTAAGATAACCTGATGTAATCTGTTAGAGCGTGTAGAGAATCCGGAATGACCGCTTGCGTGTCAATTTTTACAACAACCGGCTTTATCGGTAAGCTGTTATTTTTCGATTATTAGTATTAAAATAGCTATGAATCATTTAGTTGACAGAAAGTCTTATGACTTTTCTTTGGTGCTGGGAGGACCGCTTTATCAGTTTTTTATCCGCGCACGGATTAATACTGATACGCTCGGTTTGCTCAAGCGCAGGGTGCTGGTCATTTCGTTGTTTACTTGGTTGCCGTTGCTACTGCTTTCGGTGTTTTCTGGTCAGTCAATAGATGGTGCTATTAAAGTTCCTTTTTTTTATGACATTGATGTACACGTCCGCTTTCTGGTCGCCTTGCCCTTGCTGTTGGTGGCAGAGCTTGTGGTACACCAGCGAATCAGGCTGATCGTTCTTCAGTTTATTGAACGAGGAATCGTTCCAAAGCAAGTCCGACCGCAGTTTGAAGCTATTATC
>CAIQND010000815.1 GCA_903873045.1 uncultured Methylococcaceae bacterium
CACAGCCGATATTATTCTTGGCAAATACGTGGGTAGCCTTGGCTTGTTATTACTGGTGGTTGCTCTGGTTACCCTGATGCCGCTGTCTTTGCTGGTAGGCGGTGATCTTGATTGGGGCAAGTTAACCGCCAACCTGCTGGCGTTAGTGTTGCTGGTCAGTGCATTTACATCTACCGGTCTTTTTATGTCCACGGTGGCCGGTCATCCTACCGTTGCCGCCATGGGTACTTTTGGTATTTTATTATTGTTATGGATACTGGATTGGTCAGCCAGTATGAAAGACCAGCGCAGTGAATTGTTTGAATATCTATCCATTTTAAGGCATTTCCAAAACCTGCAAAGTGGTCAGCTTAGCTCAGTCGATGTCAGCTATTTTTTGCTGTTTACCGCGACTTTTATCCTGCTGAGTATCCGCTGCCTTGCCAACGACCGCCTGCAAAAATGAACGGCTATTCTTTGGAAATACCAGCAACTTAAACTTGTCTTTGCATGGGCTGAACTACACCAAGAAGAACTTACGCACGACTGGAATTTGGTTATGAACGGTAAAGAACCCATCAAAATAAGACCCTTACAATAAAAGGCGACATTATGTATCCATCAGTAATAGCGGTTGCTCCCCAAGACGATTATATTCTTGATATTACGTTTAATAACGGCGAAAGTGGCACTTTAGATATGAAACCCTATTTGAGTTTTGGGATTTTTAGTCGAATTAAGGATTACACCTCTTTTGAAAAAGTCTCTGTTGCTTTTGATACTGTTGAATGGGAATCAGGGGTAGACCTTGACCCTGAATTTGTTTACGCTAAATGCGAAAAAAGGACTGCCAACGACCGCTTGCAAAAATGAAAATAACACCCCGCATTCACCAACAACTGCGTGTAAAAAACGCCCTTATTACTGCACTGTTATTGTGTTTGCTGGGCTCGCTGGCTTGGTTAAGTAACCGCTATAGCGTGCAAACAGACCTAACCAATAATGCCGGCAATACCTTGTCGCAAGCATCGCAAAAACTACTGGTATCACTTCCTGATAACATCACTATCACGGCTTACATTAAAAAAGGCCAACCGCTAAGAACCCAAATTGCCCAGTTAGTGGATCGCTATAGCCGGACTAAAGCCGATGTGGCGCTTAACTTTATAGACCCTGATTTTGAGCCTGAAAAAGCCCGTGACTTAAACATCGGCCCGGAGGGCATTATTCTTGTTGAGTATCAGGGGCGCACAGAAAAACTGACCTTTCTTGATGAATCGTCCTTGACCAATGCGCTGCTGCAACTGGCCAATGCCAATGAACGTTGGGTCTCGTTTTTAACCGGTCACGGTGAACGCTCGCCAGACGGTATAGCCAATTTTGATTTAGGCGAATTTGGCAAGGCATTAGCCCGCCGAAAAATTAATACCCAAACCCTCAATTTGGCCACACTCCCCGCCATTCCCGATAACGCTGCCTTGCTGGTTATTGCTGCGCCCAAAGTGCCGTTACTGGCTAGTGAGATGACGATAATACAGCGTTATATTCAACGTGGCGGCAATCTATTGGTGTTAACCGACCCGGACAACAAACAACTGACCGCTTTGCAAAAACAATTGGGTATCAAGCAGCTTAATGGCGTTATTGTTGACAGCAGTTCAACGCTGTATGGCGTTAACGACCCCAGTTTTATACTCACCAGCGACTATACCCCACACCCTGTTACCAAAGGTTTTAAGACCATCAGCCTTTATCCGGTTGTTGCCGCGCTTGAAATTGACGGCAAAACCGATTTTACGACCACGCCTTTACTCAGCAGTACCGAAAAATCATGGACAGAAACCGGAGCCATCGAAGGAAAAATACGTTTTGATGCCACTAGACAGGAAAAACAGGGGCCGCTTGTTTTTGCCTACGCGTTAACCCGAACGATCAATCAACAACTTCAACAACGCATTATTATTGTCGGCGATGGCGACTTTTTAGCCAATGCCTACCTGGGCAATGTCGGCAATCTGGATATGGGGCTAAGGCTGGTTTCGTGGCTTATTCATGAAGACCGCTTTATCGACATTCCGGCAAAAACTGCGACCGACAAAACACTGCAATTAACCCAGACAGCCGTTGCTGCCATCGGTTTTGGCTTTTTAATTATCCTGCCTTTATTGTTAACGGGCACAGGCTTTATCATCTGGCGCAAACGCAAACAGCGTTAATCCGGTTTATTATCGATTTGGTTTTTAACGAATTTTAGAGCTTAATTTGGCATCCTTCATAGAAGCTTAAAAGTAGCTGACACTTTTTATCACAAAAAATGCTAATAATCTGTGTCGGGTTAGGCGCTAGCCGTAACTCGACACAGATACGTCGATTTATCGTGTTACGCTTTCGCAACCCTACGCGACTGACCGCCAGCTTACGACCCATAATAGACATCGGGGTATGGATTTAGGCTTCCCGATACCGGTCATTGGCAAAGTAAGTAACACCATTAAATTGCTATTAAGGTCAGAGTAAATTTATAATTATTTCAGTTGATTTAAGTTTACTCTGACCCCAGTTATTTTTTAAAGAGCTACCCGAAAAAAAAGTCGCCGTTATTCAATATACCGGCAGCTTGTGTGAGTCGGGTATTGAAGAAAATGCCGAGACTTTAAAAAACTGGTTAACCCAGCAGGGTTACAAAGCGCTTTCTCCCTCACGTTCGGCAGCTTACGACCCACCTTGGACATTGCCGTTTCTTAGGCGTAATGAAGTGCATATTGATATTGAGTAATGTTGATTTAAGAACGCGGGGCGGAGTTTGCAACCCGTGCGACAAGCGAAGCTTGTCATTTCTTGCAAGGTGAAAGTCCTTGCCTGGAATTCAAAGGAATGAATTCATAAGGCCTAACCAGCCAACAGTATCGAGTGTTGCGTCTCCGGCGGAACGTTGCCAACGGTTACGACTGTAGCAAACGTGAACAAAGGTCAGACGAAGCGTACACAGAGAACTATATAGGTCAGGCAACAGCTTTTCGTTGCCCAACATTCAACGTAAGTATTCACCTCCCCCTTTGAAAAAGGGGGAGAGCAAAGCGAGGGGCAGAGGGGGATTTATCTAATAAAATCTCCCCTAACCCCTCTTTTTCAAAGAGGGGGACTGAATAGTTATTCCAAGTCTGCATTCCCAAGCTCCAGCTTGGGAACGAGTACAAAAATAACTTGCTTTTTATAGATAGTTAAGAATATCATTTGCTGCATACTTTTCTTGCTAAACTTTGTCCTCCGCATAAAGGTTTCATAGCATGTCCAATTCAACCATTATTCCACGCGATGACACCAGCAAACGGGTGCTGCTTCAACCATTAAACGCCCGGGGCGACCCAACTACGCATCTTATCGCGTTGATCCAGTGCTTTTTCTCTCCCTAAAGGGTGTTGTAAAAACTTTCTGGATAGGTCGTCACCGCTTTTGAAATAATCAAGTTACTTTAGATGAATTGACAACTAGCCTGCAAAAAGGTGGTCAAGCTATTTGTACCGGTACGTAAGATTCTTGTACCGGTCGAACAAGTGTTTGTACCGGTACATAAGGTTCTTGTACCGGTGGCACTGATGCTTGGACAGGTAGCCAAGATACCGGGAGGAATCACCAACATCACTTCATCTCATATCATGATATTTGTTATATATATCAATCTTTTGAATATGTATTTTTGAGGTCTTTTTAACCGGTACAAAAGACACTTAAAGCGGTGCAACACAGATCCGGAGGGGTACAGAAGATATTTAAAGCGGTACAACACAGAGCCAAAGCGTTACAGCAGATGCCCGGAACGGTACAACACAGAGTCAAAGCGTTACAGCAGATGCTCGGAGCGGTACAACAGATAGTCAAAACAGTACAACAATAGCTGGCAATAACGCTCAAGCGGCTTGTTGAAATAGCCATCATGCACTGAGTGCCAGTCATCAAACCTGAATATTGAGGAATTAATTATGTCCAACTCATCCTATATGCCCACAAATGACGGCGGAAAAGCAGAATTACTGGAACATCTCGCCGTGACGTTACCTAAATATGCTGAACTATTGGAAATCAGTACCGCAGATCTGGAAAATCTCAAGAAAAAATCTGCGAGTTTTCGCTATGCGCTTAACACCTTGTATGCATTGCAAAGCTATACGCAACATTACACGGAATTTAAAAATAGCTTGCGTGATGGCGGTTCTGGCAATGCCGATTGGCCTCTGCCTCCCAAATTCGATGAAAACATTCCGCCCGCCGTTGAATGTGGCGTAATACCCTGGGTATCGGCACTGGTTGCACGCATTAAAGCTCATAGAAATTACACCGCCGCTATAGGGCAGGATTGTTGGCTGATAGCGGCTACTCATGTCTTTGATCCCGGTGCCTTAAAGCCCGCTTTAAGTTTTAAAAACAATGTGGGGCATCCGGTCATCGTCTGGACGAAAGGCAAAGCCAGTGGCATTGAAATCTGGGTTGATCGCGGCGATAGCAATGGTTTTGTGTTTCTGACTATCAATAATGAACCTAACACCACCGATAATGCCCCGCTACCCGCTTCTGGTGCGACCGCCATCTGGAAATATAAAGCGATTTATCGTCTTCATGATGAACAAGTCGGGCAGTGGAGTGATGTAATCAGTGTGATGGTGGGTGGATAGCCATGTAGTCATGTTGGGCAACAGCTTTTCATTGCCCAACATTCAACGGTTAAAATCAGAATATCGAGAGATTTATTCAATACCATTCGTGCGCTTTAACGCGAAAATGTCGGGCACGAAAAGCCTATGCCCGATCTGGCTAGTTCACAGATGCTAACGGTACGTTTCTAAAAGACATAACCTCATGATAAATTTTTGGAGACCAAAGTGAGCACCTATCAGGAACAAGTCCAAGCTATCAATCTGGAATGCTTTAGTAATATAAAAAAGAACTCCAATCTTGCTGTCATTTTAGATCAAGCAGGTAAGGCTTATGAAAAAATTTATGCTTTTAATATTCAACATGGCTATGTTAAAGGGAGTAATTTTGATCATAAACTTGTCTATTATTTAGCTGAATGGATCAAAAATAATATTAATAATAACTCCCTTCAATATCTCAATCAGCAAGTGCTCGCAACAAGAATTACCAATCAGATTCTGGATTATTATAGGCTTAAAGATAAAATGTGTATGGATAAAAATCAAGGAATGCTGATGTTTGCAAATCACTATGAACAGGAACGACTCGCCGTTATTGATATATTTAATCAGTATATCAAGTGTCGAGCTCTATTTAGAGATATTGGCGTAAATGTCGGACTAAATGATGTCGAAATTGAATGTATTCAACACGAAGTAGAAAAGTTAAAGGAAAATAATTTTCTATTACTAGTTGTTGGCGAATCATGCTCTGGTAAATCCTGTTTTATTAATGCCTTATTAGGTAAATATATTCTGCCTATTGGTGTCTTGCAATGCACTGCTGGAATTATCGAAATTATAGATACCGATAATAATCAAGATAAACAAAGAGTCTATTTAAACGTTATTTATAATCATACATCAGAATCTAAACTGGAATTTTACGGTCATTCAGATAGGGACTTGACACCGTTACGGGAAAAGTTAAACACTCTTGCCGCCATTAAGGAAGAATACCGTAGTTTACCGATCTTTCAACTCAATCAGTTTTTGATTGAGAAAAATCCAGAACGTATTACTTGTGAACTGATAATAGAACTAACTGATAATTTGCTGAAAGATGAAAAAAATAACCCTCACATGTTATCAAGAGAAGAATTTGAGGAGTTAGTATGGAAATATTTAGCAGATTATCGGGACTTATCTAAAATTCCCATTGAAATTTCAATGGGTTTTCCATTAGGATTTAAGTTTTCTCATATTCAAATTGTTGATACTCCTGGAATAAATGCTAGAGGTGGGCTTGAAGCGGCAACGTTGAAGTATATGACTAAGGCTAATGCGGCTATTATTATTCATCCATTGAAGAATATTGCAAGTAGTTCTTTAAGTAAATTTTTAAATAAAATTCCTAAACGAATACTTAATAATAGTTTTATGTGTTTGACTCAAAAAGCATATCAAACAGATGACGAAGTGAATATAACCATAATAGAAACTAAAAAATTATTTCCTGACATAAAGGAGGAAAGAATTGTCGCTGTGGATAGTATGCTTAAATTGATTCATGATGAATTAAAAACAGGAATATCGCTAGCTGATTTGATGAAAGATGAGGAAAAGAAAAAACTACTGAGTGTATTTTATATCGATTATAACGGTGATAAGACAAAAATTCAAGATGCGCTATTAGAAGCTTCGAATATTAACATAGTGAAAGATTTACTCTTAGCATTCATCAGATATACGTTGAAAGGGCAGTTACAAAGCATTATTGACTCAGTGGCTAAGGGTAATGAAGTGCAACAACAATTTTATAATAAACAAATGGCTATATCCAGTTCGACAGCGAATAATTTATTCCAAGTATTTCCAATATCAGGGATTATAAATTTAATACTGCTGCAACAAAGTCTTGGAGAACAATTTCGTTTACCCAGCGATCGGATATATGAATTTTCCAAAAAGAATGAGGAGTTTAAATATGAAATCAATAAACTAAAAAACCTGTTGGATGCTTATCGACAGCGTTGTAATGATTTTTCTCATAGCCAAAATGAGAAATGCTTTTAGTAAGGCTTAGATAATAAATAAATCGTTTGCAATTTTAGGTAGTTACCCTCTATAAATTTAAACCAAAATAAGGATACAAGATGTTTGATAATAAGTATGAAAATGAGAAAAAATCTACTATTAAGATATACCGTCAATATGTAAATAATCGAAAAAAATTTCAGGAAGTAACTCTCACAGGTGATGGGCTTAATGATGAAGACTTGAAGCAAATTGAAATTGAAGTTGATAAATTAGAAAAAAACGAATATCTTCTGACCATAGTTGGTGAATCAAAGTCAGGTAAATCCTGCTTTATCAATGCGTTATTAGGTAAAGCGATTCTGCCTACTGACATTTTACAATGCACTTCTGGAATTACTGAAATTACCGATACCAGTAAAAACGAAGAAAAAAAATCAATCTATTTAAACGTCACCTACGCTCATGCTCCAAAAAAACCGAAACAAGAGTTTTCTGGTACTTTAGCTAACGATTTGACTCCGTTAAAAGAAAAGTTAAAGGAAATTGCTGCCATAAAGGAAAAATATCGTTGTTTGCCTACGCTTCAACTTAATCAATTTTTGGTCGAGGAAAAACCAGAACACATTACCAGTGAACTAATAATAAAAGTATGCAATGAATTTGTAAGCGATACATATAATCCTCATAAGCTATCAAAAGAAAAATTTAATGATTTAGTCACAAATTATCTGATTGACTACCAAGATTTAACCAAAATTCCAGTTTATATTTCAATTGGTTTTCCATTGGGATTTAATTTTTCTCATATGCAGATCATTGATACACCTGGCGTGAATGCTCGTGGTGGAGTTGAACAGGCGACTTTAAAATATATTGATAGAGCAAATGCGGCAATTTTCATTCATCAATTGAAAAACATAGCAAGCAGCTCTTTAAGGGAATTTTTTAAAAGTGTACCTAAACGAACACATAAAAATAGCTTTATGTGTTTAACTCATAAAGCATACCAAACAGTTGAGCAAGTTGAACAAGCAGTAGTGGAGGCAAAAAAATTATTTCCTGAAATTCAACCTGAGGAAAGAATTGTCGCTGTAGATAGTATGCTTAAATTTATTCATGATGAATTGGATACAGGAAAGCAGCCAGCTGATTTGATGAAAGATGAGGAAACAAAAAAACTACTGGCTGTATTTTATTTCGATTATGAAGCTGATAAGGCAAAAATTCAAGATGCGCTATTAGCAGATTCTAATTTTGGTACGGTGAAAAACTTACTTTCAAAATTCTCTGAAACTGCTTTGTGTGGTCAATTAAGGGAGGTTTTAGAGCCAATTGAAAAAGCCTATGAAGAGCAACAAAAACTTTATGATGAACTGATTAGCAAAATCGGCTGGAAAGCAGAATATTCCAAAACACAAGAAGAATTTGAACAAGAACTCGACAAACTAAATAGATTATTGAATGATTATAAAAAAGCACTAAACACATTCGCAGGAAAAATAAGACCGAAGTATGCCGGTCGAGGTAGCGATGCGGAGTTTAAGTTTTCGGTAATAAAAGCAAGTTATGATAGGTTACTTGAAAGTGCTAGCAGTGAAGATCAAATATGCAAGTATATCAACGATTACAACGATGACTGTGATAAAGAAATTACATACTTTACCATGTCCTTGCAGAGAGAGTTTGCAATAGAAATGGATAAGCTTGGTGCAGAGTTTAAAGCAAGCTATTCAATTTCCCTACCTAAAATTAATCTAAGCAGTGTTTCAGAAGGAGCAAAGCGTCGAGCGTATGAAAATATTACTATTCCAAGTACTCGAGGAGAAGAGGCATTTTTTGGTGCATTAAAAGGCGCATTGGGTGGTTTTTTATCAGGCGGACCAGTTGGAGCAATTAGTGGGATTATCGGAGGTGCAGTTGGAGGATATATTGGAGGTTCGTCTGAGAAAATTGAAACTCGATTTAATGATCAAACATACAAAAGAGAATTTATTCGCGATGCCAGAACTCTTGTAAGTTCAATTACTGGTGAAATTCAGCTCAATATCGGCGCTATTTTCGACAAATATAATGAGGATTTTAACGAAAAGTTAAAAATTATTATCCAAGAGCGACAAAATGCCTATAAGGCATTAGCCACAGATTTAGATAATGTAAAAAAACTTGAACAATACAATAAAGAAACGATATTAGTTGCAAATGAGTTAAAAGAGATTAAAAATATAAATGAACTTTTACCTTCAACATAAATTAAATAATGCCTATATTCTCTTCATTTAGAAATTACATATATCCATAACACAGAGGAAATTAACATGAACCCATTTGAAAACGCCGAAAAAGCGATTACTAATGATGTAAAAGAAGTTTTTAAAGAAATAAAACAAGAAATTCACAATAACTACTTTGCTTCTGGTGAGCATGAGCTTATATACATTCAACAAGCCATAAGTAAATATCTCCCAACAACCCTTACTAATAAAAATTTATTGTTATTGGATACCTTATTCAATTACTTAACTCAAGATGCCCGAAAACCCTTAGAAAATACTGAAAGTTCCGTTGTCAATGCGTTCTATGACTGGGATCGACAACAGAAAGAAAAACTAAAGGCGGAATTTCAAAACAAAACCCCAGCTGAAATATCACTGTCAGCTGACCCCCGCAACAAGTACGGGGCAATAGCAGGCGTAGCGGGAGCAGCAGGTGCATTTTTTTTTGTAGAGAGATTGTTATCATTAAACACTGTTATATCTGCTTTAAGTTCGGCGGTGGCTGGTTTTCTCGCCTATAAATTAGCCCACAAAAGCTCTACTCCAACCGCACTCAAACAAGTTGAGAATGACATCAATCAATGGCTACAAGAAGAACAAGCTAACACTTTGCGTAACATACTTGATGTGATTGAAAAATATAAACAGCAACTAGATAAGGCATAATTTGAAAAATAATAACAATAACGCGGTAAGCCAGGTAAGGTCGGGCACATCTTTTCGTGCCCCATAGACATCAACTTAAAGATATTAATTCACCACGAAGACACGAAGTTCACGAAGAAAAACCAAAGAAAAATCTTCGTGTCTTCGTGGTGAAATGTCTTAAGCCCAGTAGGGTGAGCCATGTAGGTCGGGTTAGCGATAGCGTAATCCGACATTTTGATTATTCATAGCCAATATCATCAGTCCCGTAGCGAATGTGTCGGGTATCGGGAAGCTTAAATCCATATCCGAATGTCGCTTGTGGGTCGTAACCGAACGACTAGAAAACAAAATTTTGTTCGTTGCGAGAGGCTGCTTTGATATGATTTTATTATCTTCAAGCCTTAAAATTATAATTGCCTTTAGGACTTGTTGTTGATGGTGCATATTCTGGCTCAACCTGAACACCCATTCTGCTCCAATCTGAACACCTATTCTGAAACAAGCTGAACACTGATTCTGGTTTCAAGCTGAACACTTTTCTGGATTTTCCAGAATCGGTGTTCAGATTGCCAGAATAG
>CAIQND010000816.1 GCA_903873045.1 uncultured Methylococcaceae bacterium
CAATCGCGGAACCGTCAGATGGGCCGCTTTTTTTGGCGCAATGGCTTGTTTTGTCTACATTGGTATTGTCGCTGTCACCAAAAATGCTTTTTTCTTTATTTAAACCGTAAGCGAAACCATTATAAATAAAAGCCCGCGCTATTAATTTTTACTTCCAACCAGCGCAGCACATCCTTACCACTCTGGTGCAGAGTTTCATCAAGCTCAAGTTTTTGATGATCAGTGACTACATTCCAGCGAGATAACTGGTTTTTCAATTGCATTCGCTCATTAACGGTAAAATGATAGCGCTGTATCAGCGTCTCAAATAGCGGGGGTTCTGGCGTGGTTATTGACGCTGCTTTTGCAGCGATTCGCGTCAGCAATAATTCAACCGAAGCGAGGTGTGCCGCTATTAATGCAGCAACCTGCTTGGGTTGAATATTTTCGGCTGACGATAATTGATTATCTGAAATAACTTTCAGGCAAAGAATCAACTCGCTCGAAGAAAAACGCACCGCCGTTTCATAAAACGCGGAAGCCTCCATATCGCAAAGATACAAATCATCATAATAAGGCCGTGGCATTGATACCGTCTGAATACTGCCAGTGGGGCATGGTGGCGTAAAAATCAAGGAAGGATAATAGCTTCTTTGACTATCAAAATCGATAATTTTGTCGATTAAAAACAAGCTGCCCAACGCGTGTTCTTTATGTCCGGCGATACCGATATTAAGCATAACCCGATGCTCAACTGAAGCAAACAGTGCCTGCGTATAGGCTACTCCGGCCGCCATCGCGCTTTTGCCAAGTCCTGTCACAGTCAGGCAAATATCATGATTTAAATAAACGGCAAAAGGCTGAACGGTAAGCTCTTTTTTTAAGTTAAAATGTTCAACCAAAGGCTTCGCCTCACAGGGTAAAGCCGTATATATAAAAATCTTGTGTTTATAGTGACGTATCATTAATAATCGCACCCGCTTTTGTTAAAATTTTAATGGCATTGCTTTCAGATAAAACAACTGACTTTTAAATTGAACTATTTTAAACAAATTACTGACCATGTTTATTAATACTTTCCCCATTATTTTTACCTATACCCACCTGTTTTCGGTTCTTGAGGCGGTTATATTTTTGACGGCCATTTTTTTTCTGGTCTATTTTTGTACACCATCCGTTAATAAAAAATGGGTCAACAATCCCGGCCATAGTATTTATCAATTTTTGCATTTTGCTTGGCAAGGCCATTCAGCATTATGGCGTGCTTTTTGGCCTTTTTTCCTGCTGGTCAATAGCGTCCTTTATTATATTGATTACCGGGTAATGAATGTAACTTATACCATAGCGAGTTGGAAAACAGTCCATGGAATGCTGTTACTGCCAATTGTCTGGTGGACGGTATCGGTCTGGCGCTGTTCAGCGAATACCCGTTATAAAATGTGGAGCAGTGCCGCACGCACCATCACGATTTATCTTTTCTTGGAATATGTCTTACGTTTTATTATCAGCACTCAATACCCCAGTACTTTTTTTGACTGCCGACTTTTAATTATGGAGTACGGTGACTGTCTCTAAAGAAAAATCCGTTACAATTACAATACTTTTTTGTAGTGGACAGCCTAAGAAAGCAGCCACAATCCATAGAGATCCAATCATGTCATTAAAAAAACAGTTCCTCAGCAGTTTGGTTATTTTGTTAGCGTTATTTAATGGTTCGGTTCAAGCCGAGCCATCGACTTTAGAGCCTTTTGCAACCGGAAGTTACCAAAAGATACTAACAAACCATGCCAATCAGCCTTTTATGCTGGTAGCCTGGTCGATAACCTGCTCATCCTGCCTTAAAGATATGGCATTGTTAAGTCAAATTCATCAAAAGAGACCTGAGCTTAAAATAATTATGCTGGCAACTGATGATATTTCCGAAGCGGATCAGATTAAGCCTATCCTTGAGAAAAATCAATTATCCGAACTTGAAAACTGGGTTTATGCGGATGAAAACACCCAGAAACTACAATTTGAGATTGATCCAAAATGGTATGGTGAACTACCGAGAACTTATTTTTTTGATAAAACACAGCAGCGGGAAGGTATTAGTGGTGTGTTATCAGAAGTGGATTATGAAGCCCGATTGTCCCAAATTTTAAAATAAAAACCAGCGGCAAAGCTTAAGGGAAATATCTAAATACGGCTACCCACTTTAGACGGGACAAGCAAAAAGCCTTAACCGTCAATATGTTAACTTAATGATAAAGCATCAAGAGAGAACGTTCACTGAACTGAGCCGAAGCGAGAGACCCGCTTCGACTCCGCTCAGCGAACGACTTATAATCTTAAGCCTTGCGGCTTGTTCCTGCTTATGTTGATAGCCATTTTATGTAACAATATCCGTGTCTTGTAGGGGCAATTTCTTGCGGTTGCCCTGCTAACATCGTGGCATTAAAGGGCAGGCGTAAAGCCTCCCCCTACAAAAAAATGCCCCTCCTTAAATGGGTAGCCTTAATAATTAAGCCCGGCACTGCGTTTTAGAGGTACATTTTTCAGCTTTAGATAAAAACTTGCGTTAAAATGGCCGCTATTGTAAAAACCACCGGATTTACTTTAATGTTAAAAAAAACCGTTACTGTTCTGATAGCCCCTTGTCTATTAAGTGCCTGCATTACCAGTCCTACAGGCAGAAGCCAATTTATTTTCATGCCTGATGCGCAAATCAACCAAATGGGCTTGCAGGCTTTTGACACGTTAAAAAAAGAAAAACCTGTCAGCAATAACAGTCAATACAATCAGGTTGCCAACTGCATTTCCCAAGCGATCATAAAGGAGCTGGGCGGCAACTGGGAGGTCGTTGTTTTTGAGGACAAATCACCTAACGCGTTTGCCTTGCCCGGCAATAAAATTGGCATCTACACCGGCATGATCACACTGGTCGATAATCAGGCTCAATTAGCCACGGTTATTGGCCATGAAGTTGGGCACGTTTTGGCTAAGCACAGCAATGAAAGAGCCTCACAAGAAATGGCTGTCAACCAGGGCATGGCCGTCATTCAGGCCATGGGCTCGCCACAATCGGCTTTAGGTCAAACCGCGTTTGGTCTGCTGGGTGTCGGTGCCGAATATGGCATACTGATGCCGTACAGCCGGATACAAGAAAGCGAAGCTGATATAATTGGCGTGGATTTAATGGCCAAAGCAGGCTTTGATCCAAGACAAAGCATTGGGCTATGGCAAAAAATGGAACAGGCCTCCCAAGGCCAGCAACCGATAGAGTTTTTGTCAACACATCCGGCACATGCAACACGCATTCAAAATCTGGAGCAACATCTCCCGCAAGCCATGGACTTGTACCAACAAGCCCAAGCTTCCGGCAAGCACCCAGAATGCAGTAAACCATGAGCCACTGACGATCAAATCCCTTTTTATTCGGAAAAAAGGGTATGATGGGTGCATTTAACAAACTATTTATTGCCCTCATCCCTATTCTCTCAAGCTAAGGAGAGGATTTTTCTTAACTGTGGGCCGCGTAGCAATGACTCCTAATTTAAAAAACTTACATCCTTACCCGTTTGAGAAGCTGGCACAACTCAAGCACGGCATTGTTCCACCTGTAAACAAGTCACCCATTGTGTTGTCGATAGGTGAACCGACCCATAACAC
>CAIQND010000817.1 GCA_903873045.1 uncultured Methylococcaceae bacterium
ACAAACATTCCCAAGCGATTTTAAATTCTTTGGAACAAAAACAAATTTAGAGCAAATGATAGGCAATGCTGTCCCGGTAAATCTCGGAACATTTATCGCAAATGCTATTAAAGAATATAGCAAAAGTGGCGCAGTAAAAACCTCATTATTTGACGAAGAACAATCATTGCCATTTGAATTACCTAACAAGGCACTCAATCGAATGGGATAATTGCCATTTGTAACGCCTGAATACCTCAGAATTCTGCCTCTCTTCTGCTGAAATTGCGGTCGAGAATTATGGTGTCAGGTCTTGCAAAATTATATTTTTACCCAATTTCCAAGCTGTAGAATTATGGTGTCAGGTCTTGCAAAATTATATTTTTACCCAATTTCCAAGCTGCGAGAATTATGGTGTCAGGTCTTGCAAAATCATATTTTTACCCAATTCCAAAGCTGGAGCTTAGGAACTGGCAAGAATTAATGAAACAGTTTTCTCACTAGATTTTGACCCATAAAATCTCGGTAGCTTTTATAATTTTTATGTTCGTAACGAATCCGGCCAGCTACAATGGCAGGATGGATCGATAACTCTTTTGCTAAATTAAGCACATCTGATTTTGCATGGGTGTTATATGCATTTGACGATACCCAAGTATCCTTGGGAAGAAGCGCTTCATAAGCCATGGCATCCGCTTCGTTTTCCATATCATCCACTTGACTATTTGGGTCTAAATCGTCGAAGAAACAAGGGTTTTTTTCATTAAGATGTAATGCGACATGAGCCAGTTCATGCATTAACGTGAACCAAAAGTTATCCAGCTTATCGTGCCGTAACGTCATGCCGATAACTGGAGCGCCATCATGATTGAGTAGAGCAGCGCCATCCAAATATGTTTTTTGAAGATGTGGCTCTATTAGCAGATAAATTCCGTGTTTAGCCAAATACTCTTGTGCCAGCAAAGGGCCGGTGTCAGACCAGCTAAAGCGTACCAACTGTTGCATAAAACTTAAGTCTACTGTTTTTTGTTTATAAACTGTACATAAAGGTTTTTGCTGGGCCCGCTGTAAAATACGTACTTGCCAAGCGGTAAGAGCCATTGTGTTCATTGGCTTTCCCGAGCGTTGATGAGCACTGCTTCTACATAATATTAAGGGTGAAGCTGATGCAGTGACGCTATTCATAAAAGGTTTAACAAGCTCTTCCGCACATTCTTTGAGTTCAGCAAGCGAACCTTTAAATTCAGGAAAATAATGGTTCTCAAACATTTCCTTTAAAGGAAATTTAGTATATTGAACACCAGAATCATCAGGTATTTCTGCGTCTGATTTCCCAATTAGAACAGATGCCGGAATGCCCAGACCCTTATGTAAGCGCCGTATCATCGCTATGCTTAGCGGTCGTTTACGATTTAAAACCTCCGATACTTTGCTTGCAGAACCAATATATTCCACTAAATCCTGTTTTTTTAGTTGTTGTTGCTGCATTCGAAATTTGATGGCATCAATTGCATCGGGCAAGTCAACAGGAAAATTTTTAGATTCGTATTGATCAATCAATACACTCAACAACTCCAACTGATCGGCTTCTTCTGTACCTTTTGTAGGCTCCTTAACCATTAACGCCATTAATGAAGCAAGTGCATTTTCATGCTCTATTTTATTTTTAATTACTTTTGCCGACCACATACACACCTCTTTTGCCCTTTTTTATCACACTCCTTTGCTCATTATGTAAACTTCTTTTTGTCATACTCTGCGTGAGTACCAATCCATTCAATTACCGCTGTCCCATTTTGATAAAAAACGGCAACAACTAATCGATGGTTATTACCTTTGATGTTAAAAATCACCTTGTTATTGGTTAAAAAACTAGCTGATGCATAACGTATTTTTATGTCTTGAGGCGTTTTCCATTGGCAGTTTTCGCTACTGGTTTCATGATACCAGCTATCCAGTGCTGATTTGGCATCAGCATGTCGCTTTCCATATTCAACCAGTTTATCTCTACCAAAGATTTTCATTGTATCTCATATATTACCAATATGGGAAATAAATTTTATTTCCCATATTGGTAATTTAAAGTTATTTAACAGCAATTTCGTCGGACTTTAATCGCTTAAATGTCGCTGATTGTATATTCAGCCACACTTACTATCGCCACAATTCAAGCAAGTCATGCAACCATCCATTAATACCAATGCTTTGGTTTGGCATTTTCCACAGAGCAGGGCTTTGGCGGGAAAGCTGCCTGATTCATCGAGCGTTGAGGTGTCGTTATGGATGGCTTCAAATTCTTTGCGTTTGGCGTTTAAGAATTGTTTTTGGTGAGTATCCAACTCATGGCTTTGTAACATGCCGATTTTTTGTAGATGCTGTTCAATGGTGCAGCCAATCTCAGCGACCAATGAGGGCATGAAGACGCCGCCTTTTTTGAAGTAACCGCCTTTGGGATCAAAAACCGATTTAAGTTCTTCAACCAAAAAGCAGGCGTCACCGCCTTTGCGGAATACGGCAGAGATAACCCGGGTGAGTGCCAGTACCCATTGGAAATGTTCCATGTTTTTTGAGTTAATAAACACTTCATACGGGCGGCGTTCTTCGTATTCGGTGTCCATATTCAAAATCATGTCATTGATGGTGATATACATTGCATGTTCTGATTGCGGGGTTTTGATTTTGTAAGTCGAGCCAAACAGAATTTCCGGACGTGCTACATTTTCATGCATGCTTTCCAGATCGAGTTTTTGAGCTTCAACCTTGGCTTGTTCTGCGTTGGCTTTGTCTTCGTTGCTGATAACTTTGTAGCTGATGATTTTTTTATTAATTGCGTATGCCATGATATTTTTCCTGATGGGTTTTGTGCGGTGGGGCAACCGCAAGGGATTGCCCCTACAAAAAGGGATTGCCTCTACAAAAAGAGGTTGCCCCTACAGATAAGTTAGAATTTACCGTAATAGCCTTCTTTTAGGGCATCAAATAAATTTGCGGCACTGTGCATTTCGCCATCATATTCAACTTCTTCATTACCTTTTAGCTCTATCACTTCGCCGTCTTCCAAGGTGAATTGATAGGTGGTGTTTTCCAGATCAGATTCCTTAACCAATACGCCCTGGAATACTTCAGGATTAAAGCGGAAGGTGGTGCAGCCTTTCAGGCCTTTGTCGTAAGCATATTCGTAAATAGACTTAAATTCTTCGTAAGGAAAGTCAGTGGGCACGTTAGCGGTTTTGGAGATGGAAGAGTCTATCCATTTTTGCGCGGCGGCCTGAATATCAACGTGTTGTTTGGGCGTCACGTCATCTGCTGCGATAAAGTAATCCGGCAGTTTTTGTGCCGGGTCGTCACTGTAAGGCATGGCGTTGGCATTGACCAAAGCCCGATAAGCCAATAGCTCAAAAGAAAATACATCAATTTTTTCTTTGGATTTTTTACCCGCACGGATCACATTGCGTGAGTAATGATGCGCAAAGCTGGGTTCTATGCCGTTGCTGGCGTTATTGGCCAAGGACAGGGAAATGGTTCCGGTCGGTGCAATGGAACTGTGATGGGTAAAGCGGGCACCGGTTTCAGTGAGTCCGATAATCAGTTCAGGTTCTTCTTTAGCCAGTTGTTGCATATAGCGGCTGTATTTTGCGTGTAATAGTTTACCGGCAATTTCATCGCCCACTTTATATCCATCGGCAATCATTTCAGGACGCTTGTGCAACATTTCACCGGTGACAGTAAACAACTGTTCCATAATGGGCGCGGGGCCTTTTTCCTTTGCCAGTGACAAGCCTGCTTTCCAACCTTCTACGGCTAAAGTCTTGGTCACTTCTTCAGTAAAGTGCAAGGAAGGCGCATCACCGTATTTCATGCCCAGCATGGTGACCGTTGAGCCCAAGCCCAGATAGCCCATGCCGTGACGACGCTTGCTAATGATTTCCTCACGTTGTTGGGGCAAGGGCAGGCCATTGATTTCGACTACATTATCCAGCATCCGTGTGAAAATCCGGATGGCTTTGCGGTAAGTATCCCAATCAAAATACGCGTCTTGAGTAAAAGGTTTTTTAACAAAACGGGTCAGGTTGATGGAGCCCAACAGGCAAGAACCGTAAGGCGGAAGCGGCTGCTCACCACAATTATGTGCGTGTAAGCCATTGGCATCAAAAGTGTTTATGCCGGGAACTTGTATGTCAAACACATCTTCGCAGCCATCAGGCGTGATTGATTGAATCGTGGCGGTAAAGCGATCTTTGTTTAATGAACGACGGTAGTTTTTTAAAGCAAATTCAAGTTGAGCGGCTTTGTTGCAATCGGTAAAGTTGATGGCTTCTTGGTATACGGCAAGATTATCGCCACTGATAACCAGTTCATGTTGGGCAGAAATTTTATAATCAGCGACACCCCCCTTTCCATTGGGCAATTTGGTTATGCCGGCCGGACGACGATTACGATAGAGTGTCGAGTTAATGCCTAGTCGAAGCAACATACGTTGCACCGCTTCCAGGCGAGGAAGGTCTGATTGAGCCAGGCGAACACTGACGCCCTTGCTTTGAGTGCCTTGAACAGAACCGTCTGCGTCAAAAAATCCTTGTAAAAAACCTCGGTAAAATTCACTGGACGCGGTTTCGAGTTGTGCGCTGATACATTTGTTTCCAGGGGACATACCCAGCTCTTCAGCCAGCGTTTTTAGCCCGGAAAAACTGAGTCTGTGTTCGTTTCTTCCGGCTATTTCGGACCAGCCTTTAAAGTCACTGCGGGTAGTAAACTCGACAGTGGCAGTCATGACTTTATCCATAATGGCATCAACACCCGCATTTAAGGTATTGATGTCGCTATTCATCACTTGCGCACTTTTCCAGACAGACAGTACCGCTTTGTCTTCTTTTAACGTGCCGTCTCCGATTAACAAGCCGATTAAATAGCCTTGATTCTCGGTGTATTGTCCTGTCCAGTGCGCCTGTTGACGGTGATTGTTCAGTAAAACCTGGTCACCTGCATGGAGTTGACCCGCCGCACACCATTCTGTTTCGAGGTTATAACGATCCAGGCGAGTTATTTTGCGCACCTGATGATCTTCAGTCAGACGCAGGTTGAAACCTTCTTTGGTTATTAATTTAACCACGTTTTTGGTTGCTGTTTTGAAGAAGCCCTCAGCACCGGATTGATGTAACTGACCATCGACCATTACGTTGATTTGTTGGCCCAAGAGGGCGTTAACCTGCCTGGGGCCTTGCTCCGTTTGAACCCAGGTGTCGCCTGTTACGCATGGATTCGTCGCACGGATTTTCTCGCAAAACCAGTTGTTATTCATCTCGTTAACTTTGTCGATCAGGATAAATCCGGGTTCGGCATAATCGTAAGTGGAACTCATAATGATGTCCCACAACCGGCGTGCAGGAATGGTTTTGGTTATTTTACAAGCGATCAGTCCGTCACTATTAACGACATAACCGTCTTTGGCGGGTAACTCACGCCAGATAATGAGGTTGCTGTCTTTCAAGTTCAGCTTGTCGAGTTTGACTTCTTTTTCTGTCACTGGAAATGATAGTGGCCAAGACAGGTCATTTTTTACCGCCTGCATAAATTCAGTGGTAATTAACAGCGATAGATTAAATTGGCGTAAGCGGCCATTTTCGCGTTTGGCGCGAATAAATTCCACGACATCGGGGTGACCCACATCAAAAGTGGCCATTTGTGCGCCACGTCTGCCACCGGCTGACGAGACGGTAAAACACATCTTGTCATAAATATCCATAAACGATAACGGCCCGGAGGTGTAAGCACCGGCACCCGAAACATAAGCGTCTTTAGGGCGCAGGGTTGAAAATTCATACCCGATTCCACAATTGTGGATTACTGCCAAACCACCATTGCCCGCTAAATAGTTGTTATGTTTATCAACAGTAAAATCATAAAATGTCTCGCCGATATCCAGATTACGCTTGATACTTTTTACCGGACGTAATTGTCGGACAAAATCAATATGGCTGTTCAATAGGGGGAATTTTTCTGCCCACTTATCCAGGTAAACCCGGCTAACCGTCGCTTGCTTATGCTTGCCATGATAAATACCCTGCGTCTGTTTTTCAGTATGGCTCAATTCGGATTGGCTGGTTTCAAGTGCGGCTCGTAAGGCCGAAGTCATCACATAATGGTCGTATTGACCCGCTTGAGACTTATGGTCTTTAATGCGATTTATTTTGCCGCTATCCGCCATAAAGGCACACATTTTAATCAAGAACCCTGAATCAGATATTTTAATGTCATAGCCACCACTGTCTTTTATGATATTACCGTTATACTCATGTGACCGTTCTTTCTTTTGAGTAATAGCCGCATGGACACCGAATAAAGCCAATAGACTTTGAATTTCATCCGCGAAAGCCGCACATTGACAACTTAATATTGCGCTGCCGCGTTCTGTAGAAATAGTGCCATCGGTATCAATGAGACCCGCCAGGAAGGGTAAAAAGACGCGGTCTGGGGCTTGTTTAATCCACTGGGGCACTTTTAAATTGCGGCTTTTTTTTCCGCATTGGTTATCGAACAATTCACTTGCAGCACTTGCTTTAAAACTGGCGACAGTAAAATCCCATACCGCTGTATTGTTGGGCGTAACCGCTTGCACTACATTGGCTTGGCAATCATAAAACCGTTGAAAAAAGTGCGCGTAACGTTCGACTACTTCGCGCTCTGCCGCGCGTATTTTAAAAATCAGGCGTTTACCATGGGCTTTGGCCTTGATCTGCCATTTTTCACGCGAAGGCGCGTAAGTCATGTGTTTTTCGTAGGATGAACCATCACCCAGATGGGCACCGGCAAACCATGCTTTTAATGCTGATTTTTTATCAGCCTCCCAGGGCAGTTGATAATGAACCAGGGCATCGGATTGGTTAATTTCATCCGCACGAACGTACTGTAATTTGTCGTCTCTATAAACAAGCACGGGATGCTTGATTGATGTGGTGAGCGTACCGAGGTGAGAACCTATTTCAATATTTTCATCTGTGGGTACTACTGTAGTCATGTGCTTTAGGATGGGGCGCATTTCAAACAGGCGTGAGTCGCGATCATAACTAAGAATTTGTTGATGCTTCTCGGTGACGGCCTGTACTGCTGTAACATAACCTTTTTCAGTGCATACCAGCGTATTAGGCGCAACGCATCCCGCTTTTAACGTAAGCCCCGCTTCATGCACTTTGCCCAGTATGTCATCCATAGAATCGGCGATAGTGCCGGACACGGTGCAGTTAATGGTTGATGTCGCCGGTTTATGTGCCAAGGCACCGGCATTGGAAATAATGCGTCCTGCGGGGATAACGCCTTGACGCAATGCCCAGAGAAATTCTTTGTAATACTGTTCTTGTTTATGGGGGCCTTTTTCCACTTCAGAAAGCGCTTTGGCAACCCGTTGATAAGTTTCATCAATGGAGCCATCAAGCGCTATGCCATCCTTACTTTTTAAACGATATTTGGTGTCCCAAATATCCATTGAAGCGTCTTGAAAAGGGATTTCCGTGACGGTATTGGCGATGACATGAAGTTGTGCTGGCATGGGTGTGT
>CAIQND010000818.1 GCA_903873045.1 uncultured Methylococcaceae bacterium
AACCTTTTAGCCCATGATTAGTATATTTGCCAAACTGCGCCTCAATCCAGTCTGAATCATTCCACCGTTCTGGGGAATCGCAAACACTGGTAATAGAGGTGAAATTCGCACCTTTATAAATCCTGAGCCCAGGTTATAAGCAAAGCTGTAAAGAGCACTTTGTTGATTTGAGTTCATTTTTACCCAATTGGGTATTTTGGTCAAAGAGGTGGTGCAATTTTTCGCCACATGATCCGACAGACATTCACAGGCTCGCGCTTCAGTAATGGTGTCATTCTGCTTAACATGAGTACCATCAGGGTATATTGTCGTTCCATAACCGATGGTAGGTAGTTGCCAATGAGTAATGGGGTCTGGATAGGCGTTGGCACGAAAGCCTTCAAATTCTTTAATAAGTGCGATAGCTGCTTCAGGGATAGAATTCATAATTAATACCTAAAAAATATGACTCGGTTGAAACCAAGCCTAAAAGTTAATGTTCCACACTTGCCCCATTATCAATGGGGGCGGACTCAAATGCTGCTACCTTAAACAATATTAGCCTTTAAATAACAGTAAGATAAGTTCATAAAAGAAAGTTAAGCTCCTGGGTATATTCGGATATAATTGAAATTCACTACATTTCATTGTCCATCCAAGAGCTTAACTATCAGTAATCTTATAAGATCTGGAATCCGCTGGCAAATTGATAATTTTAAAAAGTCGTTTTTACAGTTTGAAAAACTACCCTTCAACGACTTTTTTCCTGCCAAAACGATTGCAGTCATTATTGCCAATACGCATGTACTGTGCGCAAGGAACGCAAAGCCTTTTTTGACAATATTGGTAGCCAAAAATCGGGGTACGGCATAGTTATAAATTATCTAGGGTTATCAATGTTTTCATTGGGCAATAAAAAACCCGCTAAGCTTTGCAACTTGCGGGTTTTTGCTTTTGTTTGTGCTTCTTTGCGTCTTATTGTATACTCATTTGGTACCGAGAAGAGGACTTGAACCTCCACGAGCGTACGCTCACTAGCACCTGAAGCTAGCGTGTCTACCAATTCCACCATCCCGGCAACGAGTTGCTTTAAAAGCAAAGTGAACGCGCATTGTACCCACGCAGCCAGTTTTTGTCAATTAAAACGACAGTGTAAATTAAGGGACGTTGCGCAAAAGAATAGAGTTGTTAGAATAAGATCATAAGGATTTTCTATTTTCAATTCTAATCGTTAGGTTAAGCATGTATCATATAAGGATAATACTTAATTGTGTCAATCATCTTGTCTCTCATTATTTATAAATAAATGCCATCGAAGTCTAAAAAAGACGTTGATTTTAATTCAACAATAGATCCATACGCTCAGCGCGAAGCTGAAAAGTATGAAAATCCCATCCCCAGTCGCGAGTTGATTCTTTCGGCGTTAGAGCATGCCGGAAAGCCTTTGTCGCGTGTTGACATTGCCGAGGCATTTTCTCTTGACAACGAAGACGACCTTGAGGCACTCCGCCGACGTCTGAGGGCAATGGAGCGCGATGGGCAATTATTGTTTAATCGGGCGCAGCAATACTGCCTGGTTAATAACAAGGATTTAATTGTTGGCCGCGTTATTGGTCATCCTGATGGCTTTGGTTTTGTCCGGCCGGATGACGGGTCGGATGATTTGTACTTGTCACCTCGCGAAATGAATCCTTTGCTGCATAATGACCGCGCTATGGTACGTATAGCCGGGATTGATAAGAAAGGCCGTCGTGAAGGCGCAATTGTCGAAATTCTGGAAAGAAATACCCATCAAATAGTCGGACGCCTTTATAAAGAAGACGGATTTACCTACGTTGTGCCTGATAATAAAAATATCGCGCAAACGCTGTTGGTGCAAAAAGGGGGGGATGGTAAAGCCAAGCAGGGACAAATTGTTATTGCCGAAATTACCGATCAACCGACTAAATTACGCCAGCCTATTGGTCGGGTTATTGAAGTATTAGGTGATCATCTTGCGCCCGGTCTGGAAATAGAAATGGCGATTCGTTCTCACCAATTGCCTAATGTATGGCCGGAAGAACTGCTGGAAGAAATCAAGTCGCTGAGTGCAGAAGTACCTGAATCTGCCAAGGAAGGTCGCGTTGATTTGCGAAAAACGGCTTTGGTCACTATTGATGGTGAAGATGCTCGGGATTTTGATGATGCCGTTTATTGCAAAAAGACACCCAAAGGCTGGAAATTACTGGTAGCCATTGCCGACGTTTCGCATTATGTGCAGGTTAATAGCGAACTGGATAAAGAAGCCAAAAATCGCAGTACCTCGGTCTATTTTCCTGAGCAAGTCATCCCCATGTTGCCGGAAATATTATCTAACGGCTTATGTTCGCTTAATCCGGATGTTGACCGTTTATGTATGGTGTGCGAACTAGGCATAGACGAACAGGGCAAAGTAGTACGGTCACGTTTTTATGATGCGGTAATGCGTTCTCATGCACGCTTGACTTACAATGAAGTTGCAAAAATGCTGGTTGATGGCGATACGGTTCTGGCTGAAAAATACAAGCCAATAATGCCGCATCTGCGCGAGTTATATGCACTTTACAAAGTCATGCGCGTGAGTCGTGAACAACGTGGGGCAATGGATTTTGATACCCAAGAAACACGTATTGTTTTTGGTAAAGAACGTAAAATCGAAAAAATTGTGCCGGTCGTGCGTAACGATGCACACAAGCTGATTGAAGAGTTTATGATTACCGCCAACAGTGCGGCAGCGAAGTATTTAAATGCCAAAAAAATACCCAAGCTGTTACGCATACACGATGGCCCAGGCCCGGATAAATTACTTAATCTAAAAACCTTTTTGGGTGAGCTGGGTTTGAAATTTGGCGGCGGTGTCAATCCGACACCGTTGGATTATATGCACTTGGTGGACTCGGTTAAAGGTCGGCCGGATGCCCATTTAATCCAGACGGTTTTGTTACGCTCCATGTCACAAGCCGTTTATAGTCCTGATTTAAAAGGTCATTTTGGTTTGGCGCTGGAGGCTTATGCGCATTTTACGTCGCCCATTCGACGTTATCCCGATTTGCTGGTGCATCGCGCTATTCGTCAT
>CAIQND010000819.1 GCA_903873045.1 uncultured Methylococcaceae bacterium
AGACGCACCCGACGTGACTGGAATAAGACCATCCAAGTGTAGCGCGTGGTGGCTCAGCCGAACATTTAACGGAATGATTAAAACATAAAATATCCTTTAAAGCGTAGAGACGCGATTTATCGCGTCTGAATTATCGTAGACAGTAGACCGAAGACAGCAGACGCGATAAATCGCGTCTCTACCCTGTAACAAACAATGATGCGGAAAAATTATCGAATACGGCAAGTTAGCAGGGCAACCGCAAGGGATTGCCCCTACACCACAAATTACTCGACATAGGCAATATTGGTGTCAATAGTCAGCCATTCAGAGCATTCTTTAAAAAAAATTGGCATCCCTACGTGCTTTATTTTGGGCGCAAAATCCCCTCTCCCTTTATTATCAGGAGCTACTTTAGCATCTAACTTCAGTTCTAATTTATGGCGCCACCTGTTAATAAAAATAACAACTTTCCAAACCTTAAATTCTGGAGTATCGCATCTCCCCCATGCTTTTAACTGATAAAGCGAAACTGTATCCGTGTCTCAGAAATTTCTGCTAATTTGGCAGATTTTAACCTTGCCCATTTCATTGCCGCATCCAGATCTTTCCACAGACTTTTTAGCGTGGGATGGTCTTTTTCTTTCATAAAGGCCGCTTGAAAAACGGTACTCTTCACCACCAGTTTTTATTATTCTATAGATTTTCAGGTAAATAATTTCGATCTTAACGGATACCATCCCTTTAAGGGATGGTATCCGTATGGGTTCAAAAACTCATGTAATGGAAATTTAATTTCTGAAAGACTATAAACAAATATCATGGTCTAAGTTGCAGGCTATTTGTATAAAAATATAATTATTTACAATGGCTTAAATTATTTTACGATATTGGCGAGATAATTCTTATCCCGAATTCAGGTTAAAGTAGGTTGGGTTAGCGATAGCGTAACCCAACATTTACCGCTTCAATGTATTGGGTTACGGCTATCGCCTAACCCAACCTACCGGCTAAACAGTAGCATTGCGAACTTGGCGGGTGTTATTTATTGCGAGTTGCCTAACGTTATTTCACCCTTCGCAGGCTACTTTTTCATTAACTCTGTAATCTTTCGGTCATTCATTATTGAACCCTGGCAAACATCACCTTCCTCTTCACCATTTAGCCATTGTTTTAGAAATTCAACTCGTTGCATGGTGAGCTTGGTTTTATAGCCAGAAACACACATTGATAATGCACTCCCATAATAACCCGGTTCTTCTGAGTGGGGATATTGAAGCTCAATATCAGCATCTCTATGCTTAATCCATCCAAGTTGCGACATTTTAAGTTTTTCTAAAAAAATACTATCATTGTTATATAGTTCCTGAATTTTTTTATAGACTCGATTTAACTCGAAATCTACAGCGCTAAATTCAACGCCAGCACAACGATTCATCTCAATTTGAGTTACTGCCACTTCTAGGCATTGCTTAGTTTGATCTGCCAAAACTGGAATTGAAATGGAACAAACAATACATAGGAACGCAAATAGTGAAGGCTTCATTTTTGACTCGCAAATAGCTAGTGCAAAGCTCAGAAGACTGAGCTGCTGCGAAACTCCGCTGGAGCGTTGGACTAGGCTTTGTTGTTAATTTGTTATTTTGTTATTTTGTATTGGCTTGAACCGCTCCCCAACCTCGCTCGCTTAGACAGGTTTGCAAAATAGCGTAGCCTCGGCTTTTCTGCGCAGCACTAAACCTTTGAGCTCATGATTAGTATATTTGCCAAACTGCGCCTCAATCCAGTCTGAATCATTCCACCGTTCTGGGGAATCGCAAACACTGGTAATAGAGGTGAAATTCGCACCTTTATAAAATCCTGAACCCAGGTTATAAGCAAAGCTGTAAAGAGCACTTTGTTGATTTGAGTTCATCTTTACCCAATTGGGTATTTTGGCCAAAGAGGTGGTGCAATTTTTCGCCACATGATCCGACAGACATTCACAGGCTCGCGCTTCAGTAATGGTGTCATTCTGCTTAACATGAGTACCATCAGGGTATATTGTCGTTCCATAACCGATGGTATTTAGTTGCCAATGAGTAATGGGGTCTGGATAGGCGTTGGCACGAAAGACTTCAAATTCTTTAATAAGTGCGATAGCTGCTTCAGGGATAGAATTCATAATTAATACCTAAAAAATATGACTCTGTTG
>CAIQND010000820.1 GCA_903873045.1 uncultured Methylococcaceae bacterium
GTTTTTGTATAAATTCATGAATGACAAGTTTGTTCATGAGGTTAAATTAATAGACCCCAAGCTTAAAAACGCGGCCAACTGGGAGCAAGAAATTGCCGGTTATTCAGAGGCGCAATACCAACTGCTGCTGATGCGCATGACTCCCGACAGTGCCAAGTTAAAACGCGAGCATTACTTATCCACTCTGTTTAACCAACAAGATACCGACAATTTTGCCAAGTTGTTTGATGACACTTTGCGTGACATCGCGATTTTTAATAACGATATTTTCTCGGTTAAAACCGACAGCGGTGCCAAAATCACCTTGTTTGATAATGAGCTAAGCAATTACATCACCGACAGTTCAAAGCGCGATAACTTCTGTAAGGCCATTATCAACCAACTGGTCAACTTTAGTTTTGAGAAAATCTTTAGCCAAAAATTTGATTTCTTCGCGACCATTTTTGAATACCTGATTAAAGATTACAACAAAGACGGCGGCGGTAAATATGCCGAGTATTTTAGCCCCCATGCGGTGTCCATTATTATGGCTTCCATCCTGGTGCCCACGCCGGTCAGTAATGTCACCTGCTACGATTGCGCGGCGGGTTCCGGGATGTTGCTGATGACTTTGGCACACGTTATTGGTGTAGACAGTTGTACGATTTATTCTCAGGACATTTCCCAAAAATCCAGCAGTATGTTGCGCCTGAATTTGATTTTAAATAATCTGGTGCATTCCATACAAAACATCATTCAAGGTAACACCCTGCTTTTGCCCTACCACAAAGTGGGCGACCAGCTGATGACCTTTGATTACATTGTTTCCAATCCGCCGTTCAAGCTCGATTTTAGTGATTATGTCGCGGATTTGGACAGCAAACAAAATCATGAGCGTTTTTTTGCCGGCATTCCCAACGTGCCCAATAAAGATAAAGACAAGATGTCTATTTATCTGCTGTTTATCCAGCATATCATCGTGTCTTTATCGGCGACAGGTAAAGCCGCCATTGTCGTGCCTACCGGTTTTATTACCGCACAAAGCGGTATAGAAAAGAAAATCCGTGAAAAGTTGGTTGAATCCAGAATGTTGCGGGGCGTGGTGTCCATGCCCAGCAATATCTTTGCCACCACCGGCACCAACGTGTCCATTTTGTTTATCGACAAAACCAATACCAAAGGCGACATCGTGTTAATGGATGCCTCTAAATTGGGCACCAAAGTCAAAGACGGCAAGAACCAAAAAACGCTGCTGTCACCCGAAGAAGAGCAATTGATCATTAACACCTTTAACCGCCACGAAGCGGTAGAAGATTTTACCGTTGTCGTGTCTTATGAAGATATACAAGCCAAAAACTGCTCCTTTAGTGCCGGTCAATATTTTGATGTCAAGATTGATTATACCGACATTACCCCACAAGAGTTTACCGCCAAAATGGCCGGTTTTACGAATAACCTGGACGCGCTGTTTAAAGAATCTGCCCAGCTTGAAGCGGACATAAAAACACAGTTGGCGGGGTTGAGGTATGAATAAAATAACCGATTATCGTAGGGGCGGGGTTCACCCCCGCCCTTATGGATGCAATCATCAGAATGTTGTGAAAACCGCAAGGAATTCGGGGCAACCGCAAGGGATTGCCCCTACGGGTTTTGCATGGGTGGTTTGGAAAATAGCAGTTGATGTGGTTGAAGTATGATTTTTAATGACACAAAATATAATCAAGATTGGAATCTTAAAACTCTAAATCAACTGGGAGATTTTAACAGAGGGAAATCTAAACACAGACCAAGGAATGATAAGAAATTATTTGTTGATGGTAAATATCCTTTTGTACAAACCGGAGAGATTAAAGCAGCTAACTTATTCATTCGTAGTCATACGGAAATGTATAGTGAATTTGGATTACAACAAAGCAAGCTTTGGAATCAAAACACTTTATGTATCACAATAGCGGCTAATATTGCAGAAACTGCTCTACTTGGCTATCCGATGTGTTTCCCGGATAGTGTTGTTGGATTCAATGCTTATCCAAGTGAATCATCAGAATTATTCATGCACTATGTATTTACTTACATCAAAAAATCAATTCAAAAATCTGCATCAGGTAGTATTCAAGACAATATTAATATTGATTATTTAACGACATTAAATTTTAAAATTCCTAAAAAATCATACCAAGACAAAATTGTTTCAGTTCTTTTGATGTTAGACTCAAAAATAGAACTCAACAACCGTATCAATACCGAGTTGGAAGCGATGGCGAAAATGCTTTATGACTATTGGTTTGTGCAGTTTGATTTTCCCGATAAAGACGGCAAACCCTACAATACCAGTGGCGGTAAAATGGTTTGGAATGAGGAATTGAAAAGGGCTATTCCTGATGGGTGGGAGGTTAGGAAAATTGGAGAAGTCGCAAAAATAAAAGCTGGAGGCGACAGACCAAGCATTTATTCAGTTATAAAAACAGAAAGTTGCCCTATTCCAATTTATTCTAATGGGGTCACTAATGGTGGGTTGTATGGTTATACAAATGAAGCGACAATAAACAGCCAAAGTGTAACAATTTCCGCTAGAGGTACTATAGGCTATAGCGTTTTAAGAAATAAACCATTTGTTCCAATTATCAGGTTAATTGTTATCACGCCTCATGTTTTAGGTAGTGCGAAGTATTTTTATGAGTTCATAAAAAAAATAGAATTTGAAAAATCAGGCTCAGTTCAGCAACAACTTACAAGCCCCCAAGTTTCTCAATTGAACATCTTGTATCCACCGACTGAGATTTTAAAAGCTTTTGAAACAGCAACGTCTTCTGGTGTAAGTGAAATCGAAACACTTAAAGACCAAAACCAAACCCTCGCCCAACTCCGCGACTGGCTTTTACCTATGCTGATGAACGGTCAGGTGCAAGTCACGCCTAGCCATTAAAAACCAAAAGCCAATGTCCACGAAAGACACGAAAAGCACGAACAAACCCCGAATCAATTTTCGTGTCTTTCGTGCTTTTCGTGGACAAAAATAAATTAGCTTGTCATGTAGACGGCCACTATAACCCATCAATATTTACGAGAAAAATAACAAATGAAGACAGGAAGAAACGATCCATGCTCTTGTGGCAGTGGACTAAAATTTAAAAAATGTTGCTATCTTGACCCACTGAAGCAAGATGAAATTAACAGGCCCAATGTTTTTTCACCTAAGTCTAGGCAGATAAAGCATGATCCATCAATACCAATAAAAATTTATAAACTAAAAGTGGTTTTGACTGGCATGGGCTATGAAGATATTGAAAATGAAGTTTCAAGAACATTTGAAGTAACGGGAAAAAATACGCTATACCATTTTCACCAGGCTATTCAGCATGCTTTTAATTGGGATAATGACCATTTGTTCGGATTTTATTTTGGCGAATTGTTTGACAGAGAGGATGAATATTCGGGCGATCCAATGGGGGGGCGTCTTTCATTAAGAGGAGGGATAGGCATACAACCAAAGTCAGCAGAGGCAACTGAAATTAGGGATTTAACACTGACAGAGTCCTCATCATTTTTTTATATGTTTGATTTTGGTGATCAATTGGTTCACACAGTGGAAGTTGAGGAAATACGTGATAAAAATGACACCGATAATATAGCTCCAACTTTGGTCGATAAAGTTGGCATTGCGCCATCACAGTATGGATATGATGATTAGCTAAGTTTGGTTACGCATGGATACAGCAAGGGTATACGTTCGTTGGCAATGATAAGAAGCCTGCTTAATGACAAACGTTAATGGTTTTTTAGTTTCCAAAAGGTAAATGGCAGATTTTGTTATTATTTGCTAAAGTAGATTGTCGAATTTGGAGTTAAACGTATGCAAACCA
>CAIQND010000821.1 GCA_903873045.1 uncultured Methylococcaceae bacterium
CTTTCGGCATCAATGTTTTTTGACAGGGAGTGCAGTTCGTCATGACCGTTCAGATAGATGGGTTGCTTTCCGACCACCGGAAAATCATATTCCCGCTTCACTGAATGGGTAGGGAATTCCTGCCACTGCCTATCGATCCAAGTCCAAACCTTGACGAATTCCCGGAAATTAATCTCCGGATCAAAATTAGTCGAAAAATACCGGCCGTGACTGCCTGCGTTGACATCCAAAATATCTATCGTATCGATTTTATCAAAGTAACGCTTCACAGCAAGAGCGCAGTAAGCGTTGACCACACCCGGATCAAAACCGGCACCGAGTATTGCAGTTATACCCTTTTCAGCGCAGAGGTCTTTGCGCTTCCATTCGTAATTGGCGTACCAGGGCGGCTCTTCACAGACCTTGTCCGGATCTTCGTGAATGGCGGTGTCGATATACGCTGCCCCAGTCTCTATGCACGCTTCCAACACCGACATATTAATAAAAGCTGAGCCAAGGTTAATCACGATCCCCGATTTGGTTTTCTTGATCAGCTTTACGGTCGCCGGAATATCCAGTGCATCAAGTTGGGCTGAATACAGCTTCCCGGCCGGGTTCTTAAGATGCCCTTTCCAGTTGATGCTGTCAATAATCGCATTACACTTGGCCTGTGTTCGTGAGGCGATGCAAATATCGCCCAGCACATCGTTGTTCATCGCTGCTTTATGTGCGGCAACATGTGCCACTCCGCCAGCGCCGATAATCATTACATTCTTTTTCATGTTATAAATCCCCTTATGATAAATTACCCAAGTAATCTTTATAATTAAAACTGCGTACCAGCTCTACTGTGCCGTTTAGCCTTTTTACTACAATCGAAGGCATCGCAACCCCGTTAAACCAGTTTTTCTTTACCATTGTGTATCCCGCTGCATCTGCAAAGCGCACTTCGTCGCCAATCTTTAACGGTGCTGCAAGTTCGTAGTTGCCGAATAAATCACCCGCCAGACAGGTTCGACCGGTAATCATAACCGGTTGAGTTCCGAGGGCAGGGAATGAAATTTTAGGATGCGTGTTATAAATCAGGTGATCCAGCATGTGTGCTTCAATAGAGGCATCAACAATAGCGATGTCGATTTCGTTATGGACGACATCCAGCACCGTGGTGACCAATTCAGCACACCCGGTGATAGCGGCCTCACCCGGTTCAAGATAAACCTGTACACCGAACTTTTCTGCGAAATCCTTTAAAATCCGGCAAAACCTTTCCAGCGGGTAGTCGGCTTTAGTAAAATAAATGCCACCGCCGAAACTAACCCATTGCATTTTTTTTAGCACAGTCGCGTACTTTATGGCGATTTGATCTATGGCAGCTGCGATGTTTTCGAGGTCGTCATTTTCGCAGTTAAAATGAAACATCAACCCGCTAATCAGGTCGGCTGCTGAGTGGAGTTCAGACTCGCTACAAACCCCTAACCTTGAATATCTGCGTGCCGGGTCTGCCAGATCAAAGTGGGAATAGCTGATGCCCGGATTGACGCGAAGTCCGACTTTTAGCTTACGTACAGAGTGATGGAACAGCTTAAGCTGAGAGAAGGAATTAAATATCACCTTGTCGGCAAACGTGGCTACCGTTTCAATTTCATCAGCCGAATAAGCAACGCTGTAGGCATGTACCTCCTTACCGAATTTTTCGTAACCAAGCTTCGCCTCGAACAGAGAACTGCTGGTGGTGCCGTCCATGTATTGACGCATCAAATCGAACACACACCACGTTGAAAAGCACTTGAGCGCCAGGACAGATTTCGCTCCGGATTCTTCACGGATGTGTTGAATGATTTCGAGATTTTTTAGTAACCTGGTTTCATCGATAAGATAATACGGTGTGCGCAATTGCGGCATCTTGGGTCTCGCAGAAAAGCGATAAATTTGATAAAGAATAAAATCATTAAGGCTATTTGTCAATGCCTTTGAAATTCTAAGTCGGATACTGGTTACCGGTAGTTGCAAGCATCATTATGCAGAAAACGGTCTTCTGAAGCAGGTTAACGTAACTAAAGCGTTGCCGGGCTATAGGGCACTAA
>CAIQND010000822.1 GCA_903873045.1 uncultured Methylococcaceae bacterium
CATTTTTATGCATAAAGACTTGTTCTATGGCCATCTGCTCCGGCTGATAGTTATCGACAATTTCCAAAATGCCGTCAAAGATTTGTTTAAGCCGATCCGGAAAATAATCCGCTTTAATCCGAATACTGCCACTGGCTATATATTTATAGCCTCGTGGCGATTCTTCAATAATTCCGTATCCGGTTAATCTTGAACCGGGGTCTATCCCTAAAATTCTCATTTATTATTTATTTAGTGGTGGGGTGCGCTGGGCGCACCATTTTGCTGGCTTATTGATTAACAAACGCCCCAGCACATTGGTATCAACTGCAATCATAAACTCCCGCCGCGATTTTTTATGGCCGCATCCATTTGTTCCAAAGTGATACCGTGTGGTGCTTGTAAAATACCGCAAGCCAGTTTAACTTCTGCCAAAGTGTGGCGTTTAGACGATGCCTGCTTAACCGCTTGGATATGTAAGTAATCTAAATAATCTGCCAGTTTTTCAGGTTCTGATAACAGTGCTTTAATTGACTGGTATTCTTCAAAATCGATAACTGCAAATTTAGCTTGCCCCTGTTCTTCAATAATTTGTACATGCTCTAACATAGCTACCTCTTTTGCATCATTCCATCGAGGCTACTTAGTGATTACTTGATAAGAGCCGCAATGATAAGCCCTGCGGCCAATATAAAACTAGTTTTGATGACGGTAGATCGAAGCACTCCAATACCGACTATTACACGTTCAAGTGCCACCAGTATCTTCTCGTTCCCCGAGGGGCTGGGAGGTTTCTCTTCGATCTCTTCTTCAGGCTTCATTGGCACTTCTTGCTTACCACAGTATTCAATGGTTAGCCCATCAATACTGAAATCAAAATCTTCGTTAGCGGGAAGGATTACATCTCTCACTCTACCGCTAGATCCCGGTTGGTAAGAATTTACAATACCAGATGATAGTGCTCCTCCACTACCATGAAAATAGACTCCCGAAACGCGCCCACTGAGACACCCATCAAGTAGTTGTTGAAAATGCGCTTGCGGTAAAGCAATATGACACTCAACAGATGGATCAAAATCATCAAAATAATAATCAAGATCATCAAGATCAAAATAACCAAATGTCGCTCGCCCAACTTCGTTTTCCCCTTTAGTTTTGGGAATAAACTCAAGTCCACTACTGGCTGCGGTTCTTGACTCTTCAGCACTTATCTGCGCTTCACTCACTACTCTTAGCTTGGTAAAAGGTAAATAACTTAGAGCCTCTCCATTAATACCAAAAAAGCAGTTATCGACCAGTTCGTTAGTCGGACTCCCATTGGCACCGGAATAACCAATTTCCAGTTTCGCGACAAGAAGTTCAATAGCATAGTACGTATCATCCTCTATGGGATTGGCATACCAGCGAACAGCCTTGATTGTCGTCTGTATATGTAAAATAATATGATTGCGGTTGAGATTTATCGGGGAACCTTGTTCAGAGCAAATTTGGAACTTGCCTTCCTTGTCTTTTTTTACTCGATATTTGGCAGCAACCTCCCTTGGATCGCTTTCATAACTTAACATTTAGATTCCTTATGTGATCTATCATCGTGAATCTTGCTTGTGTAGACATATACCCCCCGCATAAATTGAAATTAGGCATTTCGTGGGCGACCATTTAGCTCGTAATCTGGAGACTTGATCTCCATAGGTTTATAAAAATTATTAATCATCAACGCAGGAACACCACGAAAAGCGATTTCAAGTAACCTAGGAGGCTGTCCGACAACAAGTCAGGGCTGGAAGCAATTCTACTGTTATCCGGAAAATTTTAAATTTCCAGATGAGTCTGCTTTAAAAATAACTCATAAACTATGCTGCTAATGGGTTATTCATCCCTTTTAACGGG
>CAIQND010000823.1 GCA_903873045.1 uncultured Methylococcaceae bacterium
GGCTTCAAATTCGGTTGCTAACAAGTTCACTTTAGCGCTAAAAGAGGTCGTTATTTTTAATTCTTCGCTGTCGATGCGGTAACCAAACAGCTTGCTGCCAATAAATTTACTGACATCATCCCATAAGGCTTCGACGATTTGCGCAGGGGCTTTGTTAATGACGGCTTCATCCGTTGCCGATTTAAATAAAGCCATGGCGGCTTTTAATAATACATCGACATAATCGACATCTGGACGGTTACTAAAAGACACTTTGACGATAAAAAATTTCCCGTCCAATTCACTACATAGCTTGTTAATTTCAGTCGATTTTCCACTACCCCTGTGTCCCGTAAATAACAAATGCACCGGTCTTTGACGCTCCAAATCACTGTCCAGCGATAACGTGACCAGTTCGCGAATATGGCTATTTCTATCGACATAAAGTTTTTCTAATTCTTCTTGGGTGCTTAGATCACGCACAGGATCAAATGAAAAGTAAACTTCTTTTAATGTTGAAGCTTTTTTAATAGGGTGACTCATTGGTTTTTTCCTTAACTTTCATTTTTAAGCGGTAGTGTAATGACTATAGTGAGATTTTACCTTAGGGAGCCTTTAAAAATTAACAAAAGATTAGAAAATACGTTCATCCACTTAACAGTGGTTACAATACCTCGTGTATTTTTAAATTTTCTGGCGTTATATCCCCCTGCGTTTGCATCATCAAAATAGCACTTACAAACTCACACACGACTAAACAGAGAATTAAACAAACAGGCGACCTACTTAAGGCGGCACAGTTTAAGTTTAACCCGTTCGCAGAGCGAAGTCGAAGCGGACAACTCTCTATAGTGTGGGTGATTATTTTTTTGCGAATGTCGGTGGGCAAAGCAGCGTTATTCAACCCTGCTTTATATGAGGTACTTTTTATATTTGAAAACAGTCGTATGAAGGATTGATTAATCCTATATGATATGGCTTGGGAAGCATAAGCTTCTCATGTTTTTATTCCGGACCCTCTCCGGCACTCTCAATTAAAGGCTTTTTAAATATTATGAATTTCATTAAAAAAACAGCGTTCACCGTCCTTATGGCGATTTCTTTAGGCACTATCAGTGTTACAGCTTTCGCGGAAGAAGCGGCTAAAAGTCCAGATGTAAGCATTACTGAAACTATTACGCATGTTGAGCAAGCCTTGGCAGAAGTCAATAAAAGTGATTTTTCTGCTGCCGTATTGCATTTAAAATTAGCTCGTTCTTCTTCTGAGCGTATCACTGGCAATGAAGCCATCGTTAAACAAGCTAACGCCAGCGTTGTTCAAGCCCAAATACAATCTAAATTTGGCGATGTTCAAAAGTCAGCTGACGAATTAAATAAAGCCTTGGTTCTTTATAAGACGCTGTAAATTTCCTTTGTAGGAAAGCATGTCAATACGGTGGGCAGATTTTTTGCCCGCCGTTTTTTTTGCCCGACTCCTGTGCTTTTATCAGCTTATTTTCGGGTATAACGGTGCTTTACACCGGCCGGAAAATAATAAGTGTCTGCAAAAGTACGCAGGGTAATTTTGGGCAATTGCCGCTCTGCTGGCGTGTAGTTGGCAAATTCACTATTCAAGCGTAACAACTGCGCCCGAATCGACGCGGCTATTAGGGGCACTATCGCAAGGTCAGGTTCAATGCCAGGCAATAGCTCCACGGCAATGTGCAGATGTTTATCGCCGTCTTCACTTTCTTGTATTTCCAGAACAAATTTTCCTGTCACCCAAAGCGTTATTTCCGGTTGTTCCAAACCGACAGTCACGTTCTCGGGATAAATGTTTGCACCGTAATAAGACACCGTAAAATCCGCCCGTCCGAACACATAGACAAACGGCAAGTTGCGCGGTTGAAATTTCTCGTGTAAATCCAGCTCACCGAGAGACTGCACGCCCTGCTTTCTCAGAAAATCCCACATCTCATCAAAGCTCAGCACACCGCCTTTGTCAGCAATGTGATAGCGCACTAAAGGCACACTATTTTCTCCGGAAACCACCAACGTGCCTTCGTGCATTTCAAAGAAGCGGCTGGCCGGATCGTATTGCACCAACGTCGGTAACCGGGATTCGCCAAACAAAGTACGAGCCGCCTCGGGATGGTCTGCCAACCAGCGGCGAATGGCAATACTGAACGGGGTTTCATTACCCAGAACACCACCGTCAGCCGTACCGTAGAGTGAAGCGAAATCAAAGCAGGGCGATACCGAACCGATGCGTTGCCCCATCAAACTGCGCCATTCTTCGCTAAACACTTCGCCGGCAAAGACCAGTTTGGGATTATAGCTAGACCAATCGATACC
>CAIQND010000824.1 GCA_903873045.1 uncultured Methylococcaceae bacterium
AAATAACCTTAACATGAATCACACATGGGCGGCAATATACAGGTATCGTCACCGTAGAGACGCGATTTATCGCGTCTCTATTTACAGTAACAGATAAAACAAGCCCTGACTGGACAGTAATTGATCGGCACTTTTAATTAAATCAGCAAAAGGCAATTCATCGTTATGTCTGGCGACTTTTCTAAGTGAGTCTGTCGTCTTGCTGTGATTCTCAAAAAAGGGCGGATTACAAATAACAAGGTCATATTGATGCGCAACTGAACCGGCAAAACCTTGAATATCTTGATGCACTGCCTCAAGACGATCAGCCCAAGGACTATTACCAAAATTTAGCTTCGCTTCATCATAGCCTGGTTGCGTTAACTCTACCGCCGTCACTTGCTCTGCTCCCAATTGAGCGGCCATTAAAGACAGTACGCCAGTTCCCGCACCAATATCCAAAACCCGAGCACCCTTGGTAACGGGTGCCATAGCGCCAAATAAAACTGCGTCTGTACAGACTTTCATGGCTGATTGCTTTTGGATGACTGAAAACTGCTGAAAGCGGAAGATTGACATAGTGCGGTACGGCTGACTTAACTGTTTTATTCACTACGAAGACACGAAGGACACGAAGAAAGAAAAAAACTTCGTGTCTTCGTGGTGATGCTGTTTAAGATTTAATGCGAGTTTACAAAAAACCTATAATCGATAAAGCGGTTCCAAACTTTTATCCACGGGAGTGGTGATTTTTTCCAGGGCTTTATTTTCCGTGAAGGTCTGAAATAGTTTTTTGCCCTGCCACTGACCGGATTCTTTACCGTATAAGGTGTGGTTTAAATGCAGGATTTCATCTCTTAAGCGTGCGTCACAAAATCCGGCGATGGCTCCCAGATTTGAGGCATTAAATTTTTGCCGTCCCCACTCAAGCAAGGCATCTTTAGCCGCTACTGCATCGTTATTAATACAGGCATTTTTTAACTGCTTAATACACCCTTTTAAACTTTTTTCTGCCTCATTCTCTTCAATAACGGGTTTTTTGCCCCGGCGTTTAATTAAAAATAGAATCACAGTTATTAACCAACCTGCCGCCAAGGCTACAGAAACCAACAACCAACGATTGGATTCCGGCTCGGTTTTAATCACCGGGCTGATTTCAATGTTCTGGGGTATGGCTGATGTAACCGCTGGTTCAATAGTGACAGGCTGATTGGTTGCTGCAACCGTGGTCAATATTGTTTCAGGGATTTTTGCCACTTCCATTTTTTGGCTTTGGGTATTAAACCAAGGGATTTCTATGGCAGGTAAGGTGTAGTTGCCTGCTTTTGAGGGAATCAGGGCAATTTTTTCTTCTCTAAAAGCCAGCAATCCATCGACTTTTTTCTGTTCCTGCAATACCGGTTGGTCTGGATACGCTTTTAACTGATCATTGGTATCGGTGGTGTTCAGTTCAGGAAGTTGCCCGACCGTCGTACCTTTTGCCAGTAATGTTAGCGTTCTGGTCAACGGCTCTCCCACTTTCATTTGTTGAACATCACCTGACCAGTCCTGCTTTAAAACCAGTTGTTCCGCTGATAACCAATGCTTGCCTGTAAAGGAGGCGGGCACTGGTTTTACCTCCAGTGTTATGGCTTTGGATTCAACGCGTTTGGTTTTGCTCATCTGGGAATTAAAAAAGCCGTTAAAACCGGGGCGGTTACCGGTCAGCACTTCAGCGTTTAATACCAACGGTTTAATCGTTAATTTACCGCTTTTTTGTGGAAAAAAAGCATATTTCCGTTCCGTCACCGTGTAATTAACCCCGTTGACCTGGGTAGTATAATTGCTGTCTTCACCTAGTCTTTCAATGACCGCATCCGCCAATTCAGGTTCAGTTAGCCTGGCTTGTGAAATATCGACTTTGGTATATAAGCGCAAGGTATAGAAAACTTGGGATTGTATGTAGGGTTTTTCAGGGCTTGCTTCGACTTCTATAAACAAATCCTCATCATTGTTAACCGCTTTTTTGGCAGTATCACCGGTGACCAAAAGGGTCAAAGGCTGGCTGATATCCTTGCCAAAGTTAACCGAAGGAATAACCAGGCCGCCCGCCTGTTTAGCCATCACGTTAAGCGTCCACTGAACCTTCTTGCTGGATTTTCCGTTAATCCACGATGAACTGCTGCTGTTGCTTTGGTTGAGTATGGAAAAATCCTGTTCCAGCGGGCTAAAATCAGGATCATCGTCAGGTGATTCAGTCGCGGTAAAAATAATCTGAAAAGAGTCATTAAGACTAACCGGATTACGATCCACAGAAACCTTAATGTCCGCTGCAAAAGCGCCTTGAGGAGCCAATAGTAACAACAGCATAAAAAATACCAAGGAGGCGAAAAGCCGCAGTTTGACTTTAGGATTAAGAAATTGTTTTACAGTGTTCATAGTTAAAATATTAATTATCATTTAAGCGTGTGCAGCCATTCTATTTAAAAAACTCAAAACGCGGTTTTATCTTAAGGCATTACCGTCTCAAGAATACGGATAAAAGTACGGAAAATCCAGGCATTAATTTAACGATCTGCGTAGATTAGGTTAGCGATAGTCCAACCCGACGCGACTTAAAAATTAAGTTGTCAAGTTAATCGAGATTCCATTCGCGTATAAACGCTTGATAGAATCCTAAATCCTGAACCGTTGCTCCTCGTTGAGTGACCAGTGCGGATGCAAAGGCTTGTGCTCTTGCCATTGTTACAGATAATGACCAGTCCTGCTGGATTCCCAGCAACAACACCGCAGAAAAAGCATCGCCAGCGCCCACCGTATCAACTATAGTCAAATTTTCAGTCGGGGTAACTTCAACAAACTCACCGGTGTTATTAAGCGCCATAGCACCCGAACTGCCACACGTAACAATCAAAACATCGAGGCTATAGTTAGTCAAAAACAAACGCATGGTCTCTTGCAGCGTATTTTGTTGCGGTGCCAATTGCCTTAACTCTTCATGATTAAGCTTGACCCAATGGGCTTTGCTCAACCACTGCTCAACCGACTCTTGGTGCCACCAGGGCGCTCTCAAATTAACATCAATAAAAATCTTGCCGGTATGATGTTCTTTTAAAGCATTAAGTGCGTGTGCTGAAGCCCCATTACGCAGTGCCAGCGTTCCGTGATAAAGAACCCGGTAGTTGTTTGCTAAATTCAATGGTTGTGTGGTGATAAAATCATAAGCCTGATCTGCCAAAATTTCATAGCGGGGTTCGCCTTGATTAAAAGTGACTTTAACCGTTCCGGTAGGATAAACGGGGTCAATTTGAACGCTTTCAACGGCCATGCCCCAAGCGGTCATCGCCTGCCAGATGCTTTCGCCCACCCTATCATGACCGATCCGACTGATAAAACAAGGAGCCAAGCCAAAAGCTTGAAGATGCCACGCCACATTAAAAGGCGCTCCACCCAATACTTGCAGGTCATCAGGAAATTGGTCGATAAGCAAGCACTTCACCGAAAATGGCGATCGGTTGAGCGTTAACCGGTTTATTTTGCTCGATCATAATGAAGCATTAACCTAGTCTTAAAATTTGTTTGATTCCTGTTGAAACCGTCTCTTATTGTTACTTTCCAGTCAGATTCAAGTTCTGATACACTCGGATCATTTTCAACTTCCATCGCTAATTTAAAAAGTACATCTTCAAAGGCACTTCGCAAGCGTTTGGGGGCAGTTGCTTTAAATCGATTAGCGACATCATCGGGTAAGTGAATCAAGACTTGCATGTTGCATCTCCAAAATATTTATATTAACAGGTTACCAAATAGTAGATGATTAGCATAATGGTTCAAAAAAGTACGGTGCCGAAGCGCAAATAAATTCCGTTGGGAATTGCTTTATCGCTAAAGTACAGTATACCAAAGTACAATGGGGTTCAGGTTGCAACAGGATTGAAATAATTAGATCATGTTGGAGATCAGGTTAAATTTAGGTAATATTTCACCCACAATAAATATAAAAAGATGGAACAGATGACTAAAGCAATTGTTTTAACCGGTATTACGACCACGGGTACACCGCATTTGGGTAATTATGTTGGCGCTATCAGGCCTGCGATTGATGCCAGTAAAGATGACAATGTAGCGCCATTTTATTTTTTGGCTGACTATCATGCCTTGATTAAATGTCAGGAGCCGGAAATAGTCAGACAATCCAGTCTTGAAATTGCAGCAACTTGGCTGGCTTTAGGGTTGGACACGTCAAATGCGGTTTTTTACCGGCAGTCCGATGTGCCGGAAATTATGGAGTTGACGTGGATGTTAACCTGCGTGGCATCCAAAGGTTTAATGAACCGGGCGCATGCCTATAAAGCGGCAGTTGCTGAAAATGAACAAGGTGGCGAAAATGATCCTGATAAAGGCATTAACATGGGCTTGTTCAGTTATCCGATATTAATGGCGGCGGATATTTTACTCTTTAATGCCAATAAAGTGCCGGTCGGTAAAGATCAGATACAGCACATTGAAATGGCTCGGGATATTGGCGGACGCTTTAACCATATTTATGGCGAACACTTTGTTTTGCCAGAAGCTATTATTGATGAGCATGGCGCGATTTTGTCCGGGCTTGATGGTCGCAAAATGAGCAAAAGCTACAATAATACGATTCCATTATTTGAGCCTGAGAAAAAGTTAAAAAAACTGATTAACAAAATCAAAACCAATTCTCTGGAACCCGGTGAACCCAAAGACCCTGATGGTTGTACTTTATTTAGCATCTACAGGGCGTTTGCTACAACATCAGAAGTGCTTGAAATACGCCAACGTTATGCAGAAGGTATTGCCTGGGGTGAAATGAAACGGGTATTGTTTGAGCATATTAATGAGCATATTACACCGGCAAGAGAGCGCTACGAGGCATTAATGCAAGCACCGGAACATATCGAAGAGCAATTACAGGAAGGCGCAATAAAAGCACGGGCAGTCAGCGTACCTTTTATTAAAGAATTACGTAAAGCGGTTGGTATCTCGCGGATTTCAGTGTGAAAAAGGCAACATTTAGCGATTGGCTTAAACAATCATTGCTATTTGTCAGCCATGATCCTTGGATTTGGGCGGGCTATACGTTATTTGTCGGTGTTATTATGACGGTTGGGAAGATGTCTCTGGCGCTGGGTATTTTGCTGTCGGTAACGTCTTTATTTGTTGGCGTAGGCGTTGCCAAATACATTGATATTAAGCACTCAACAGAAAATCCGGTCGGCTTGTACTGGGCAATCAATAAAAGTTTACCGTTAGGGGTGCTGGCGGCTGTAACTATTATGGTTTTTTGGTTTACCTTTATGGTGGTGGCCAATATTTTTACGGGTGACGTAGATAAAATTGGCCGGTTCTTCTTTTATTGGGAGCTAACCCCGGAAAATCTTAATCATCGATCAGCACGCGAGATAGCCAATTGGATTTATTCGTACGCTAATATAACGTTGATTTTTACCTTGTTAATGCTGACTACCTTTGCCAGTTGGTTTAGTTACCCGTTGATGTTGTTTAAAGACCAAAGCTTTAGTCAGGCAATAGAACGCGGTAATCATGCCGTTTCCAGAAACCAAAATGCCCTCTATAAATCGCTGGGCTTTATAGTTGCCGAGGCGTTACTTTGCACAAGTGTCACGCCGTTGTTAACCCCTGTTTTGTATATGTTGACCTCAACGATGATGTATGTTTCTTATAAGAGTATTTTTGAAGTCAGTAAGCCATCGTTATAATTTAGATTTTATCGCTTTATCGGCCTGTCATTATTAGGTGCGCATTTATCAATACGCGCCTATAATCAGCGCAATTCCAAATTGCAGGTGTTTTTATTTTTTTATTAAACCGCATGTCTCCAAAATTCCAGGTGTCTTCAACACAGATCAGTAACGTTTCATCTTGATGTCATATCAATAGGTTATTGTTTTACTTTATAACCCGTTTTTCATTGTTCCTCGTTATGTAAAAAACCATCCTGCGCAGTCGGCGCAAAAAACCCTATGCAAAAATTACCATCAAAAAACAGGATTACACCTCATTGCTTATAAAATACCCCGTTCCCGCCACGTTGCACTATTATGGCGAATGTCAATTAAATCCAAAACGATCAGATTATTTAAACCGGCTGAAGATTTTAAAAATACTGCTGTTGTGTGCAGTATTCTCAGCCACGTCAGCGCAAGCCGAGAACTATCCTGATTTAAATGATGACAGCGAATTTTCAGTCATGAAAACATTGTCTGATCTTGGCTGGCACAACCTGAAAGATGAGCGATGGAATCTTTACTCGCAGGGAACTTATATTTCGAGCTTTAAACAGGCATTCCCGGCGGCTTATACTAATTTAAACGGTTCACCCAATTCATTATTACCCGACGCAGAGCGAGGCTTTACTGGAACAGTGACCTTTTACGCCGGACTTAAAGGGTGGACTGGCGCGGAATTTTATATAGCGCCGGAAATGATTTCTGAACGGCCGCTTTCTGGATTAAAAGGGATAAGCGGAGCTATTCAAAACTTTGAGCTGCAAAAAAATGGTTCGGCACCTGCCACCTGGTATCCGTCGAGAGCCATTTACAGACAAACGGTTTCACTCGGAGGCACGCAAAGTAACGTTAAATCCGGCCCTATGCAATTAGCAGGTGCTGTCAGCAGTCGCCGCTTTGTTTTTACCGCAGGTACTTTTAGCATTCTTGATATTTTTGATAAAAATACCTATGCCGGGGATCTTCGCCGTCAATTTGTAAATATGGCATTTTTGACCAATGCTGCCTACGACTTTGCTGCCGATGCACGGGGTTACACGACGGGCTTGGCGGGCGAATTTTATTTTGATGATTGGGCTTTTCGCTTTGCGCGAATTGCCGGGCCTAAAAATCCTAACGATTTATTCCTGAATTTTCAGATGTTAAGCAATTATGGCGATCAGGTAGAATTGGAACATAAACATGTTATCAAAAACCAGCCAGGGGCGATAAAAATTCTGGGTTATAGAAATAAGGAAAAGTCCGGGAGTTTTACTGATGCCATTGCGGCATTCCAGGCTGATCCGGCAAAAAATGCGACGACTTGCACGGGCTATAATTATGACTCTGCCAATGCGGATGCACCTGATCTTTGCTGGGTCAGAAAATCGAATATAAAAATGGGCATCGGTATCAACATGGAGCAGGCCATTACTGAAGACATAGGTCTCTTTTTCAGAGGGATGGTTTCAGATGGCAGAACTGAAGTTTATTCTTACACCGCCGCAGATCGATCATTATCTTTTGGGACAGCCATAAAGGGGATGCGTTGGGGGCGGGAAAAAGATTCGGTAGGGCTGGGTTATGCACAGAGTTGGATTTCAAGTCAACACGTTGACTATCTGAATATGGGCGGAGTTGATGGCTTTATTGGTGACGGTAAGATCAATTATAAACCGGAGCAGGTTGTCGATATTTACTACCAATGGCATGTCATCAAATCCGCCTGGTTGACTTTTGACTATCAATATTTAGCCAACCCTGCTTACAACGCGGATCGTGGCCCTGTTAACATCTATAATACCCGAGTACATTTTGAATTTTAATCCCTGTGCAAATGAACCGCAAACAGGTTGACTTACACCTATGGACATTGTTTGGCCTTCTGATGTATTGAAAAGATAAGATTATTAACCTGTAAAATCAGCCTGTTATAAAATAATAGAGGCTTGGCACGGTAATCGCTTTCAGATACCTTTTACAAGCGGGTTAACGGGTATTACCGTTAAGCGGATGATTCATTTCACCAGACTCTTTAAATCTTAAATGTTTTTCATTTAGATAAAATTCATGAATAAAAAATTTTTAAAATCAACAGCCTCTGGGCTGTTGTTAAGTTTTCTTATGGCGTTTAATGTCTACGGACAAAATCAGGCGCTCTCGCTGGATGAAGTCCTGTCGATTTTTTATCAGCGCAATCTCGATTTGATTGCCGCTCAATACAATATTGATCAATCTTTCGCACAAGCCGTCATTGCCGCAGCAATCCCCAACCCAACAGTTGGCTTTCAGCTTGGCGAGCTCAGTAGCAGTAATCTCAATAAGGGTGCCGGCGCAACGGGATGTAACCATGATGCAAACGTTTCCTGCGGTGCTGCCGAGTATTATTCGTTTAGTCAGTTGATTGAAGTGGCGGGTAAGCGTGGCTTGCGTATACAAAGCAGCGGTTTTGCCACGCAGGCGGCGGAAAGTGATTTTCGTGATGCCGTCCGTATTTTTTCCAACATGGTCAGGCATGCCTACTATCAGTTGTTACAAATGCAAAAAAACCGCTGGTTGGCTCAGGAAATTGTCGATCATTACGAGGTGATTACCAAAGCCAACAACCTGCGAATGAAAAGCGGTGATATTTCCGAGTCTGATTTTCTGCGGGTTAAAATGGAAGCCATGCGTGCGCAATCGGATCTTGATAATGCACACACGGCAGTAGAAATGGCGCAAGCCGATTTAGCGGTCATTTTGCGCTGGCCGGATAAAAGTTTGCAATTTGAAGCCAAAGAGCAATGGCCTGAAGTTAAGAATATCGCTCAGGGTCTTCCGAAAGAAGAATTGATTAGCAAAGCCTTGCAACAACGCCCGGATTTACAGGGTGACAAATTGCGTGCAGATCAGGCGGACAGGGAGTTGGAATTGGCGAGGCGACTTAAATATCCGGACGTTACCCTCACTGGCGGCTATGCGCATGATCCCAGCAATAATGCCCTTAACACGGGTTTCGTTGGCGTCAGTGTCCCGTTACCGTTATTTTATCAATATCAGGGCGAAGCCGATAAAGCGGCCGTCAATTTAAATCAGAGCCGACTGGTTGCGCAGCAGACAGAACTCGGCATTCGCAGCGATGTTATTAGTACGTTGGCGGCTTGGAACAGTGCCAGCAAAATAGTGCTGCGGTTCAGGGAGGGTTTGCTTGACGATGCCCTGACGGTCAGAGATAGCTCGGAACTGGCCTACAGCAAAGGTGCCACCAGTGTGTTGGACTTTATCGAAGCCCAGCGCAGTTATAAAAATGTAATGCGTGATTATTACGCGGCAGAGATTAGCCACGCCAATGCGTATTACGATTTGGAAAAATCGCTGGGGGTGGAATTGGATGTCGATAAAGCGCCGGTCGCCCACAACAAGCAAAACCAGGCAAGCTTACAAAAGTAGCCGATTATCGGGCGTAACACGCCCAAATCCAAGAATTAGGCTATGCAGATAATGGATGTGAATAAACAGATGTGTGTTCAAAGAAAAAAATGGTTTTTATGCGGCTTGTTGCTAGCAGCAATGTTAAACGCCTGCTCGGATTCAGCTGATAAAATCCAACCGGTTCCGCAAGCGCCCAAAGTGAAGGGCGAAGTGCATTTGGC
>CAIQND010000825.1 GCA_903873045.1 uncultured Methylococcaceae bacterium
ATTGTCTTTTACTCTGACTTCTATGCCCTCATTCAGCGTTAACAAGCTATCAATGGATATCTCTTTTTGCTGGTTTTCAAGGCAACTATCGAAGGCATCGGCGCTGTTTCTAATCAGGTTTATGATGACCTGTTCAATTTGTATCCTATCAACGCTAATAAGCGGCAGAGGGCTTTGTAATTGAAGGGTTAGCGTTATATTGCTCCGTTTTAGATCAGGCAGACACAGACCGACCGCATCTTGAATTAATTCATTCAGGTCGGTCGTTGCAACCTGCTTGGTATTTGATTTAACAAACTCCCGCATGCGACGAATGATCTGTCCTGCCCTTAACGCCTGTTGCTGGGTTTTGTAGACTACCTCAGCAAGCTTGTCCAAGTTAGGGCTTTCAGCTTTTATCAGATTTAAACTGACTTGCGCATAGGTAGCAATGGCCGTTAAGGGCTGGTTAACTTCATGGGCGATGCCGGATGCCATTTCGCCCATCAAGCCAAGACGCGTAACATGAGCCAGTTGGTTTAAATGCTCTTTGTCTTGCAGCTCTTGAAATTTACGCTTGGAAATGTCGGTATGTGTCCCAATCATCCGTAAGGGTGTACCCTCTTCAGTGTAATCAACCACCATACCACGCGCCAAAATCCATTTGTAACTCCCATCCTTGCAGCGCAAGCGATATTCAGCGACGTAAATATCCGTCTTTCCATCCAGGTAGGCTTGCAGGACTTCTGCAATAGGTAACTGATCATCAGGATAAATACGGTCGAGCCATTCCTGTTTAATAGGCAGTATCTCGTCTTCGGCATACCCAATCATCTCTTTCCAGAGATGCGAATAAACGGCCTGATCGGTCTGGACATTCCAATCCCAGACACCGTCACCGGAACCTTCTATGGCAAATTTCCAGAGAAATTCACTCTCATGTAGTGCATATTCTATTTGCTTGCGATCGGTGATGTCGCGCGTGGAGCTAATAAAGTTGGTTAGCTGGCCTTGTTCGTCAAACACCGGAGAAATCGTCAATTCGTTCCAGAACAGCGTGCCGTCTTTGCGATAATTAAGTATTTCGCCGGAAAATGTCGTGTTATTTTTAATCGCCAGACGCATATTATTTAGCGTTTTTTTATCAGTGAGCGGCCCTCTCATAAATCGACAATTCTGACCCAAAATTTCTGTCCTGCTATAGCCGGTTATTGATGTAAAGGCCCCATTAATCCACAAGATGTTCTGCTCATGATTGGTGATGAGTACGCCTTGGCTGATGTGTTTCAAGGCAATATTACTTAGGCGCAACTTGTCTTCCCACAGCTTGCGATCGGTGATGTCGGTGGTAAATCCGTACCAGAGCGTGGAGCCGTCCGCTTCTCGTTGTGGCAGTGAATTGGCCAATAACCATCGCACAGTGCCATCTTTATGCTGTACTCGATATTCATTACTAAACGGGGATAATTCTTGAGCCGATTTTTGCATGGCAGCGATAGCGCCGTCCACATCATCCGGGTGAATCAGGGTAAATAGTATGGCGGCATCCTCACGAACATCTTCCGGGCTAAGTCGGTATATGTCACGAATAGCTTCACTGGCAAAAGGAAAACAAAAGCTGCCATCGGTGCGCAAACGAAATTGATAGACTATGCCTGGCACTTGACTGGTTATTTTCTGGAGACTATTGTGGACTTCTTCGCGCTCCGCTTCCATCTGTTTACGTTCGGTGATGTCGGTGGTAAATCCGTACCAGAGCGTGGAGCCGTCCGCTTCTCGTTGTGGCAGTGTGTTAACTGACAGCCAACGTATCGTACCATCGTTATGAAGCACGCGATGATCTAAAGTAAATGAAAGCAATTCTTGAGCTGATTTCTGGATAGTGGCGATGACGTTATCGAAGTCATCCGGGTGAATCAGGGCAAATAATTTGGAAGCATCATTGAGGATATCTTCCGGATTGAGTCGGTATAGATCACGGATGCTATCACTAACAAAAGGAAAACAGGAGCTGCCATCGAGTCGCAAATGATATTGAAACAGAATGCCGGGTACTTGGCTGGCTATTTTTGAGAATTGATCCGCATTCAATTTCCGCTGGCGGGACGCATTAAGTCCAATAAACAATAACGTCGCCAGCAGACCGGCCAACAATAGTCCAGCCAAGTGCGCTATCAATAATGGCAGGGTATCAACGGCAGCAGGCTTTACAACAAGTTGCCAAGAGCCGCCGGGTATTTTTATAGTTGAAAGAACGCCCTCGCCGTCAAACAATGTGGCATCACCCCAAAAGACCTCGCCCTTTTCGCCTGTTCCGTTACGACCGCGTAAAGCGACCTGTACTTGGGTTTGGGTAATTTTCTCATTGATGAGGCTAAATATTTTATCGGCATTAATTACAATGCTAATACTGCCCCAGTAGTTGTTTTCTGCCACAAAAACAGGAACGTTGTAAATTAATCCGGAAACGCCCTGAACCAATTCTATTGGACCTATCAAGACGGACTGCTTTTCTTGCATGGCCCGTTCAATCATAGTCCATTGTTTGGGCAACTCAGTCCTGCGAAGCCCCAGTGCTTTTTCGTTACCCGTTAGCGGAAAGATATATTGTATTTGGTCATCGGGTGCGACACCTATGTTGCGTATAAGTTGATCACCCCCTATTTTCGGGAAATAATTGGCAAGTATGGCGTTTAATTCATCGGGCCGAATTTTTCCTTGGGTCGCGATAAGGTAAGCACGTAGACCATGAAGATGGAAGGTGCCATTGATGCTTGCTTCAAGCGTTGATTGGATGCTAAGGCTAATTTCTTCAGTATAAATAAGTTGCTTGTGTTGATCATTTTGCTGACACTGATTTACGGCTATTTCAGTCACCACCACGCAAAACACAAAAAATAATAAACTGATAAAAAATAGGGATTTAATATGATTATATAACCGGGCTGCTTTGAGCTTCATAGTACGCTTG
>CAIQND010000826.1 GCA_903873045.1 uncultured Methylococcaceae bacterium
ATAAAGCCGGTGTTCGTCATCGGTGGGGCGAAAGGGTTGGGTGATGGCATGTCGTTCGGTGTAGCGAATATATTCCGTGACTTGATTACGTAAGGTACGCCGACAAAAGCCTGATAAGCGCTGCCGCAAGCCCTCCATGTCGCCACCTTGTGATACATATTGACTACGGAAGGCATTCACGTCACCAAACAAGTGTTCATCAATTAGAGTAGAAAGACCATACAATTCCAGTAATGAGTTTTGCAGAGGGGTCGCTGTCAGTAGCAACTTGCGGCAATCTTCCAGTGCCCAGCGTAAACCTTGGCCAATTTTGTTGCTTTCCCGATAGGCGTTACGCAGTTTATGCGCTTCGTCGATGACTACCAAATTCCAAGCAATGGCTTTTAGTTCTTCACGCATCCGGTTGGCATAGTGATACGACAGGATGATTATGGCTTTTTGGTTAAGCGGTGATTGCCCTTTTTTTAGGGTATCGCGCCAGGTTTTGGCATCCAGCACAACCACCGGCAGGTTGAATTTTTCTTCCAACTCCAGTGCCCATTGCTTGCGTAAAGAGGCGGGACAGATAACCAATAAGCGCCGTTTGCGTTCCGACCAATACTGGCACAGGACAATTCCCGCTTCAATGGTTTTGCCCAAGCCCACTTCATCAGCCAGCAAGACCCCTTTGGATAAGGGGGATCTTAAGGCGAATAAAGCGGCTTCAATTTGATGCGGATTTAGATCGACACTGGCATCAAATAGCGATTGTGACAGACGACCGACATCGTTGGCTCCATGCTGCCTTGTGAGTTCATGAGCAAAATATTTTGCGTGGAATGAGGTAATCATTTTATGAGACAGCTTGGTTTTATCCACATGCTTTTGATGCGGGCGGTGGCTTCTTGGACTGACATTTAGTGGCTCTCGGGAATAGCTGTAAAACTTTCCGGCCATTGCTTTGCGCCATGCAATACCGCCAAGATTTGTATTTGTTGGTCTTTTACGCGATAGGGCAGAATGAAGTGTGTACCGGTCAGCACCAATTCGCGGGTTTCTTCAATGCGCCCCAGGCGGCCTATTAAGGGATTATCCTGGAGTAAAACGGCACGCCCTTTAATTTCGTTAAGTAGCGTTCGTGCTGCTTTGGGATTGTCTTCGGCTATGTAAGTAAAAATATCGCGTAAATCTTGACGAGCTGGCTCAGTCCAGACTATTTTCATGCATGACCTTGGGCTTTGCTTGCGATCAAATCGTCCATTTCACGCATGACGTCATCATGGGCAATGACTTCGCCACGATCTGCTGCGGCTATGCCTTGGTTGATCTTGTTACATGCCGGAGCGTTGGCTTGCAGATAGGCTTTTATGGCCTGATTAACCAAATAATTGCGTGATCTGTCCAGTGATCCGGCCAGGCTATCCAGTTGATGGACGATGTCTGTTTCGGCTCTGATAGTGAATGCTTCGGTTGCCATTATTGTTACTCCGGTTTAATGTGGTTCATGTGCAATCTTAGCCCATGTATTAGTGAATAAGCTAACTATTTTTTTACCTGACTTTTTTAATGACCGCTGTAGGCGGGTATAAAAATTAATACCCTAAAAAAGGCCGCTGTTTGAGCTGTAGGCAAAGCCGGAAGCGAGTTAAAACAAGCTGCAACGCCGCAAGACTGAGCCAAGTAAGTCGGGCACATGCTTTTCGTGCCCTACATTTTCGCGTTAAAACGTACGAAGGGCATTGA
>CAIQND010000827.1 GCA_903873045.1 uncultured Methylococcaceae bacterium
GCCTAAATCTTGTAAACGCAACGCCCCTTTCTCATAAGAGCTTTCGGCCATTGGACTTTTACTATCTGAATGCTTGCCTTGCAGCAGACCAAACTGTAATTGCCCGGTTTTTAATTCAATACTCGCATCGACTTTTAAGGCTGCTTTACTGGTTCCATGGCTTCCCCCAGATCCTTCCCAACTATCTTTTAATTCGTCAGGTAGTGTAACAACACTACAATCATTCACATAAACCGCAGAAAAACGATTTAATACTTCAATATCAACAACATCCTCTGCTTTAATCACTTTGCTGAGTGCGCGTTCCAAGACACTTTTTACGAAATCACACGCTTTTTCGGTGAATCGCTGGTCTAGTCCTTGTGCAGAGATATGTAAGTCGTGCGTAAACCCTGCTCTGGCCAAACCTTCAATTGCAGGTGATACTGGCTGTAACCAAGAAAATACCAGTGTTTTGATGAAATTAGAACCCGTAATTTTACGTTGGCGTTCTATAAAACCAGTTTCTTTTGCAAGCTCATCGGCTTCTTTGTTAAAAACGGATTGCATGGCGTGGGCGATGGTTGAAAAAATGTTCATCAAATATCTCCTTAGCTGAATTGATAATGAAAATTTTTCTGCCATTATATTTAAAAGTAAACTATTTTAAAACCAGTTACCTCTTAGGCAGCATGCAGAAAATACCCCCCAGTATCCCGACTAATTCGCATGCTCCAGCGTGGGAATTCATCCGGCAACGCTTCCTGTGTTGCGTGACACTCCAGCGTCACTGGCGGCATTCCCACGCCGGAGCGTGGGGGTATTTATTGCGAGTTACCTTAAGTTGATGCGTATGGGGCACGAAAAGCATGTGCCCGACCTGGCTTTACTTTTTCGTATTTTTCGACCATCGCTGAACAGGCCTGGCTTGTCCAACAAACGGTTCAGATTGTGGTTCGCTTCGCTCACACAATCTAACCTTATTCGTTAGGCTATAATTTTTGAAGTATTTTTTCATATTCTTTATGGGAACCAATCCAAAACCACAATATTTCAACATTATCAACAATGCCCACAGCTCTATAGTCGATGTTGATACGTACCGAATAAACTGGCTTTCTGGAATGAACTCGCTTGAACTGCAAACTTGGGTGATATGGATTATTTTTAAATTGGATATATGCAATTTTTGCCTGCTTCCGAATATCCACAGGCAAAGCAGAATACAACTTCCAAAATTTTTCTGTCGTATGCGAAATCACAGCGCATCTAAATTCAAAGGTTTAGTCCTACCAGCGCGATGTTCACTTAAAGCCTCATCGGCGAGACTTGCTAAAAAATCTTCAGACTCGGCAAATAACGAATCCCATTTTTTTTCGGCCAATAATTCATCCAGCAACCATCGTGCAATTATATTCTGTTGCATATCAGGAAGTTTGGACGCTTCTTGAAATGCTTGATTAAGTAACTGTGTCATAAAATTTTTCCTGATAACGCAAAATATAAAAAACAATCCTGATTATACCGGATTATGGGGGGCACCTAAAATCCTTGAGTGAAGCGGAAATCAATAGATTTTCCAACCAATTCTCGCTATAAGCAAAGCCATTAAGTCGGTCTGCTGGACATTTTTTACCTTGGTACTTTTTTATCGTCATCGGGTTAGAC
>CAIQND010000828.1 GCA_903873045.1 uncultured Methylococcaceae bacterium
TGGCTTACCTGCGCCATAGGCCTCCTTATCCAATTGACCGCGACCACCTGCAGAAGCCGTAAGAAATAAATGTAGGTAGTTGCTTAGAGATAAATCAACTGGACGTATCAAAGCAACATGCTGACTCACATAAGCCTCATCAACCTGGATTTCCACTCTTGCTGCCTTGCCAACATTGGCACCAGTTATAGTCAGTAATAAATCATTCATACCCACACGGGTACGTTCTCCTTCGCTATTTCGAGGAGGGGTAACAAATGCTATATCCGAGAGATCGAGGTAATCTTTATTAATGTTTTGAGAGCGAATAAATGTAGATCCTTCGTGTGAATAAAAATTAGCCCAGCCGCGTGATCCACTGGTAATGAATTCAGTTAGTTGATCTAAACTTGCCCAAATCCACCCCTCCGGCAATTCCGGCAAATCGTTGGTATCGGGTTTGACCGGCTCGGGGTATTTGGCTTGCCAGTCTTTGGGCGGGGCTTTGCCTTGTTCTTTAAATTTAGCTAATTGCTTTACTTCCCAGCGAGCGCGACGCTCTATCAGAATACGCTCAAGCAATTGCGTGCCGGTTTCTTTGGGTTGGTTTGCTGTACGCCACTCGGCAGTCAGCGCACCTTCCACCGCAGCTTTCAGCAACGATTGCCGATACTGCACCAACTTCTTCTGTGCGGCCTTGAGTTCGGCCACCCCAGTATCGAGATCGGACAGCAGTTCTTCGATTTTTTCGACTATGCGAGTTTGCTCGGCGGCTGGGGCTAATACAAATTCAATTTTTCTTAGAAACTGCCCACTGATTGCTGCAAACGTAGAACCTGTGCCTTGGTCTGAAAGCCATGATTCGATGTGTCGGAAAAAATAGAAAAGAAAGAGCTGATTAATTGGGGGATTTGCGCATATAGCAGCTAAACCTCTGCCGATACATGAGCGAGATTGAGCAATATTAGTTGGCCCTACAGGCGCCCTAATCGAAACTAAAATATCTCCTGTCTCAGCAATTTTATTAGGAACAGAGCACCACTTTCGTACCCTTGGGTACCTTTCTTCAAACTCTGCTTTACCTTGAAAAAAAGGCAATCCTTGGCCGTTATCGTTATAAAACCTAGATTCGGGCGATTGCCCCATTTCTATGTGAGCGACTTCATCAAGTGTGGTTTTTAGCCAGGTTGTTGGTAGGTCTTTATTAAACTCACTCACACCACCAACGCCTCATTCATCTCATTCATCAATTCATCCCTGTCTAACAACCGCTATCACAGCCTCCGCCACACACAGATGGGCAGTATCATTTAAACTACCCGCAATAGCACTGAATAACGATGCGTGCGCGGTAAACAGTTTGTTGGGGCGGGCGTAACTGATGCGTTGTAAGCTGCCGGTTGCAAAGGCATCCTGTTTTAGTTCCACGGCGGCAGGATCGGTATAAGGGTTGCTGGTAATCTGGCACAATAACCAGTCGCCACGATCGGCATTAGCCAAAATCAACGCGGGACGTAGTTTTTGCGCGGATAAATCGGAATATGGGAATGGCAATAGGATTACTTGACGGCTTGCAAATGCGCCCACGCGGTATCCTCCTCATCGTTTAGCCAATCGGTTGCCAAGCTGGTTTCACTGAGTGCCAAGCCACTTAATGCTTCGTCGCCCGAATGAGTGAAAGTTACTAACACGTGTTGCGGTTTATCCAGGTGGACGGGCTCTAAAAATTTTAAGGTACCGCCTGGTTGTAAGACGGCTTCAACAGTGGTTAACATAAATACCTCCTAAGGGTTAGATCGGCAGCCAGTATACTTCTTAAGACTGAGCTCAAGCGACTAGTGTTGTGTTCATTTCATTCATTAGTTCATCCAATTGTTTGCCGAACACCGTCCAGACCTTTTGCAAGCCGCCCTTATCCGCAAACTCGGCATAGTCGAAATCATCACGACTGATGCTGCAACTGCTGGCGATGTGGTCTTTAATCATCCGCAGCCATTCGGTTTGTTCGGCACTAAACGCCGTGGTGCGCTGGGCATTGTGGCGGAAGATCCATTCCTGAAAGCGTTTGTCGACTTGTTCACTAAAGGGTTTGAGTTCGGCATCCAAGCCTATGGCAAAGCGCAGCAGTGCGATCAGGTCGGTCAATTGGCGTTTACTGTTCGCACCTTTCACTTGGCTGGTTTGCACGCGGGCATAGGCGCTCCACAGCCGTTCGGTGGTCAGCATCAGCGGCGGGCGGCTTAAGGCATCGTGCAGTTCATCGATCATTTCAAAGGTTAGCGTGCGGCGTTGGTAAGGTTGTTGGTAAAAGAAACTTAAGGCTTCGATTTCTTGCTTGTGCTGGTTGATGTAATCGGTAAAGGTCTGAATAATTTTTTGTGCCTGCGCTTCGGCTTGTTCGCTGTAGCCGGAAAAGGTGACTTGATCGAGATTAAGGTGGTCGATCAATTGTTCACGTTCGCGGCGAGCGGCTTCGATTTGCTCGCGCAGTTCGGGTTTATCAAACGGCTCGCAGGCTGCGGCAACGCGCTGGGCACGGGCGGCGCTGATTTCATCTTCGGTAAGCGAGTCATCGCTACGGGTAATGCCTTGGGCTTTTGCTGTCGCCAGAGCGGCTTCGATGATTTTGTCGGGGTCAATTGCGCTAATCAGCCGCTTGGCAAGTTCGCTGACGGAAATGCCGCCGGACACTTTTTCGATACGGTCCTGAGCTTTGTCGTCCAGTTGTTTGGATAAGCGCAGCAAGCGATTGGCAAGACTCAATACGGTGTCGTCGTCGCGGTGGCCGATGGCGATGCCTTGCAGTAAATCTTTAAGGGCGACACCGGGTTTTTTCTCCAGCGGGCGGGATTCGGTTTTAAGCGACTTCTCTACACCAACGGCATCGATCAGCACGAAGCGGGTTTTGGCACTGTCGGCGCTATTACTGACGCGTTTTAAGTCGTCAAACCCCAAACTACGGACACCACGGCCTTTCATTTGTTCATAGTAGCCTTTGCTGCGCACATCGCGCATGAACAGCAGCACTTCCAGCGGTTTAACATCGGTGCCGGTCGCGATCATGTCAACGGTGACGGCAATGCGCGGATTGTAGTCGTTGCGGAAACTACTGAGTATGCTGTCCGGGTCTTCTTCGGCTTTATAAGTGACCTTTTTACAGAAGGCGTTACCCTGGCCGTAGACCTCGCGCAATATATTGATAATGTCGTCGGCATGGCTGTCGGTCTTGGCGAAGATCAGTGTTTTGGGCGTTTCCTTGCGACTGGGGAAAATGTGGGTCTCCACCGCCGTTTTCATGGCCTGGAGCACTTGCCGAATCTGGCTAAGGTTGACGACGGAGCGATCCAACTCTTTGCCGGTGTAAAGCGCGTCTTCTTCGGTTTCTGCCCAACGCTTTTTGCGCGTTTGACGGTCGCGGTGATCAACCCATGCTTTGGCTTTAAGTAGCGAACCTTTTTGGGTGATTTCGGTTTCAATCTCGAAGACATCGTAACCCACGTTAACACCGTCGGCCACCGATTGCTCATAGGTGTATTCGGCAACAATGTTTTCGTTAAAGAAGCCGAAGGTGCGTTTGTCCGGCGTGGCTGTCAGGCCAATAAGGTAGGCATCGAAGTAGTCAAGCACTTGTTTCCAGAGGTTGTAGATGGAGCGGTGACACTCGTCGATGATAATGAAGTCAAAGGTTTCGATGGGAATGATTGAGCTATAACGCACTAGCTTGGCTTGATTCGACGTTTGCAAAAGTTCGTTAAGCGAGACATCTTCAGCTGAATCGTCGATAGGTTCACCAGATAATATCGAATACATACGCTGGATGGTGGAAATGCAGACCTGCGAATGGGGATCAATGGTCGAAGATGCCAGACGCTGCACATTATAGAGTTCGGTAAATTTTCGTCCGTCGTCAGGCGGCGAGTAGGCCATGAATTCCTGATGCGCTTGCTTGCCGAGGTTGCGAGTATCAACCAGGAACAATATACGTTTGGCTCCGCCGAACTTTAGCAAGCGATAGACCGAGGTAATGGCGGTAAAGGTTTTGCCTGCGCCGGTGGCCATGTGTACGAGGGCGCGGGGCTTGTTTTGTGCAAGAGATTTTTCCAGTCCGGTAACTGCGCTGACCTGACAGTTGCGCAGGTTGCGCTCCGGTAACACAGGCATCTGCTCGGCCAGTCGGCGACGCAGAGTATCTGGCTGAGCCAACCATAAGCCCAGTTGTTCCGGCTTAAAGAAGTGGAACAACTCGCGTGAGCGGGGTATGGGGTCGCGGCCATTGGTAAAACGGATGATCTGGCCGGTACTTTCGAACAGAAAAGGCAGCGGCGTGATTTGCACTCGCCACTTCAGGGTAGCGTTGGCGTAACGCTCGGTCTGTCTTTCTGTCACGGTAAGGTTTTCACCTGCTTCATCACGCTTGGCTTCGATCACTCCCACGGCTTCTCGATTGACGAACAGCACGTAGTCCGCAGGGCCTGTGTCAGTGGGATATTCACGCACCGCAACGCCCAAGCAGGCACCCAAGTTGATTTGCTTTATATCCTGAATCATCCAGCCCGCCCGTTCGAGTTTCTGGTCGATCAGTTGCCGTGCTTTGATTTCTGGGGGCATGCTGGTTTGTCCTTGCTCAATTTCCACTTATTTAATTTATTCCGCTTGTCTTGAGCAAAAAACATAATTTTTATTATTAATGCAAAACGAGTCAAATGCATCAAAACTTAGCTCATTATTTGATGCTCATCTGGGAGATAAGCCGCTTTTTTATCCATATTAAGCTAGTAGGCTATAACGAACGACATCTAAATTTCCATAGTAAAACAACATTATACTGTTTTTTTGTGGTCAATTTATATTAAAGTATTACGGAACTGTTTTAACGGGCTGTTGTGTCAGTAGATTCGTTCTCTTTCTATTTTTGGGCTACCAACTTAAGGGGGGACACTTTTGACTATGAACAATTACAAAGCCATTTGCCAAAATCCCGTTAGGGATTAAA
>CAIQND010000829.1 GCA_903873045.1 uncultured Methylococcaceae bacterium
GCATCTGCGCTAGCCAGTAAGTCTGTTTTTTCGGCTATTGCCAGTGTGTCGAGTAGTGTTTTGCTATTTTCACCTACAAGTGCTGCAAAGCGGAGGAGAAGTTTGTCGCCCAGATGGTCTTGCAGTCTGCCAAAACGACTGACAAAGGCTTCTACTTTTTCTGCGACTTCAGGGTGATTGTCTAAGTTTTTGACCCAATCAAGGTCAATTGGCAATGCAAACAGCGTCCTTTGGCTGTAGCGCAGGTGCGTTGCTTCTTTGTATGCCAAATCGAGTGCGAGCCGGGTTGCTTGTGCGTGTTCAGGCAGATATTTAAGGCTCATAGTTGAATACCGGTTTGTCGTGCAATCGCTAACACAGGCGCTTCTGGAGTCGCTGCATCTTTTAATATGACATCGATTTTTCTGTCGCCAAGCTTGCGTATCAGTGAAATATAGAGCGCCCCAATGGTGGTGGCCCGATTATCAATAACGTGATCGGTTTCAAATAACAGGTCAATATCACCGCCTTTTTTAGCATCGTCAGTACGCGAACCAAAAAGAATAACCCGCGAATCTTCCCCCAATACGGCATCGGCAGTTTGTTTGATGGCTTTAATTTGATCCTGGGTTAAGCGCATGGCAATGTCTTGGCTAATTAAAAGGTAAAGCCCGGTAGGTTTAAATCTTGCCGGGGGTAGCGGCTGATATTATGCAGTAGCCAATCAGTTTCATCGTCACTATTTTTACAAACGCCGAAAAATCTGCCGAAACTCCAGTGAGGGAACCAGGTAGATCTTGGAGGGTATTTTCTGCATACTACCTTAGGAATACGCACGAAATAACTTAGACATCTTGCTCCCTCTCCCTTCGGGAGAGGGTTGGGGTGAGGGGATATAAATGGTCAAGTTATTTCATGCGCGTTCCTTACCTATTATTAATCTAAAGCGGCATCGTTGGATTTTTTATAACTATATTGATACCCATACCCATACCCATACCCATACCCATACCCATACGATCCTGATGTTTTTTCCGGCAAGTCGTTAAACACAATGCCTTTGATATTGGCGCCTGTTTGGGTTAGGCGTTTGGCACATACCTCTAGTTCACGAATTGGATGCTCGCCGGATTTAACAACCATTAAGGTTGCGCTTGCGATACGTCCAATGATGCCGGCATCGGTAACGGCCAAAATAGGAGGGGAGTCAATAATGATATGGTCATAATTTTTGCCAAGGGTTTCCAGTAACTCTATGAAACGCTCATGCATTAATAATTCTGAAGGATTGGGTGGTATTGAGCCAGTCGGAATAAAGTCGATATTGGCAGCAGCAATAGGGTGTATCGCGTCCTCTAAAGTGATCGTGTTGGAAATGAGATCCGACAAACCATTTTCCCGGCTCATACCAAATCTTTTGTTGCAAGAGCCTCTCCGTAAATCGCCATCGATCAGCAAAATCTTTTTGCCTGCGTCGGCCAAGACAACAGCCAGATTGATCGCGATAAACGATTTACCGATTCCGGGGCTGGGGCCGGTAATCATGATGATATTATTTTTTGCTTCCAGAAAAGCAAAATGTAAGGTAGTGCGTAAACTTCTTAGGCTTTCTATCGCCAAGTCATCTTTATCTTCCAGCGCTAAAACAAAATTTTGACCGGTTAGTTGCTTACCCGATTTTTTTCTTTTTTCGTTGAGTTCTTGTTCCCCATTGCTATGCAAAATAGTGGCATAAACGGGAATGTGGAGACGCTTTTCGATTTCGTCCGGATTTTCAATGCCACGATGCAGGGCTTTGCGGATAAAGGCTATACCCACGCCAACAACAAGTCCTAATATTAATGATACCGCAATGATTAAAGACTTTTTCGATTTTACCGGTGCGGTGGGGAGTACGGCTTCGTCAATAATCCTTACATTGCCAACAGTACCGGCCTTGGCGACTCTTAGGGTTTGTGCGCTATTAAGTAATGCCGTGTAAAGTTCGGTACTCACTTCGACATCGCGGGCTAATCGTAAGATAACTTGTTGGGTTTCCGGCAAACTTTCAATTTTTTTGTCGGAGGCATTCATTTGTGCTTGCAGTCGGGCTATTTGTTTGTCAATGGATATGACTGCC
>CAIQND010000830.1 GCA_903873045.1 uncultured Methylococcaceae bacterium
GTGTAATGTCTGATAAGGTAATTGAAAAACTTTGCCTCGAACTCAATGCAACGGAGACTCTATTTCCTCGTACAAATTTACGTATGATATTCAAAGTTGGGTCAAATTAAAATCCTAGAGGTCTGGGTGTCTGAAGGTAAAGAAAGCATCAATAATGCTGGCTTTGTCGGGGATATTATCTAAATTGGTTTGATTGATAAAATCTACAACCAAGCCTTCTTTGGCACGGCTGCCAAGGCTGGCACGAATTAAACGCCGCACCTCCTCAACCAAGGCGACTTTATCTTTAATTTTTTTATGATGCTCAAAAATCAATTCCAGAATGTAATCCAGATTAATCTCTTGTGATTTAAGTAGATCCACCTCAAAAACCACATCATCCCAATCAAGGGTGGAGGTGTCTTTTTCATTGCCAGATTTTTCACAGCGAAGCCAATCACGAATATCGTTATAAGTTGATCGGTAATCTTGAATGGTGCGCTCGGTTGGCACTTTAATCGCTTGCATAGCGGCTAAATCATCTTCGCTTAGGTAGTGCTTGGCTTTAAACGCCTCTACGGCGTTAGGGTCGGTCATATCCAAGCTTTGTAAGGCTTTTAAACCGGCAAATTCGTCGTAGTTTTGCAGCACATTCTCGACACGCAAATATTCACCAAACAATTTAGCGAAGTCTTTTTTATCTTTTTCTTTAACGATGTCATCAGGATTGGGGAAACGCTGTTCTAATTCCGTCACCACCTCCAAATAACCACGCCGTGCTTCACCTGTTGCCAGATCGGTAAAGCCTTCCATGTATTCTTTGTAGCTTTTTTCCAGCACCACGTTTTTGGTGTTCTTGTCACCAAATAAGGTAATGGCATCAATTGTGGCTTGTTCTAAATCGCGGAAGGTGACGATATTACCAAAGGTTTTTGTCGCACCAACAATACGGTTAGTGCGTGAATAGGCTTGTATCAAACCGTGATAGCGCAGGTTCTTATCCACGAATAAGGTGTTTAAGGTGGGTGCATCAAAGCCTGTTAAAAACATGCCCACTACAATAATCAAATCCACTTCCAGATTTTTTACCCGCATGGCAAGGTCGCGATAGTAGTTTTGAAAGGCATGGCTATCAACGCCATAATTGGTTTTAAACAGCGCGTTATAGTCATCAATCGCCGCACTTAAAAACTCTTTAGCGCTGCTATCCATTGCAGTGAGTTCAAAGCTTTCATCCAAAATATCCCCTACGGCCTCTTGTTCTTCATTGGCCGCAAAAGAGAAGATGGTGGCAATCTTAAGCGGATTATTGCTGTCTTTCTGTAAATGCTTAAACGATTCATAGTAAAGTTTGGCTGCATCCACACCGCTCACGGCAAATAGGGCATTAAAGCCTTTGCCATTGGCTTGTAGGCGATGCGTTTTTTGCTTGAAGTTATTTAAGATGTACTGAGAAATTTCTCGAATACGGTCGGGATGCAATAACGCTTGTTTGTTTTCTGCCGCCGTTAATTTTTTCTCGTCTTGTTCCGTTTCAATCGCCTTAAACTGAGGGCGTACATCGTTGTAGTCCACTTTAAACTTCAACACTTTATCATCACGAATAGCGTCAGTAATCACATAAGCATGCAATTCATGCCCAAACACGCTGGCGGTGGTTTCAGCGCCTAAGGCGTTTTGTGGGAAAATAGGCGTACCCGTAAAACCAAACTGATAGAATTTTTTGAATTTTTTCTTTAAGTTTTTTTGGGCCTCACCAAATTGTGAGCGGTGCGCTTCATCAAAAATAAACACCACTTGCTTGCTATAGATAGGCAAGTCGCCTTCACTTTTCATTAAGTTATTTAGTTTTTGAATCGTGGTAACAATGATTTTATTGTCATCTTTATCAAGGTTACGCTTAAGCCCTGCGGTACTGTCTGAACCATTAACGCTATCGGGCGAAAAGCGTTGGTATTCTTTCATGGTTTGATAATCAAGGTCTTTACGGTCAACCACAAAAAAAACTTTATCAATAAAATCAAGCTCGGTCGCCAAGCGTGCCGCTTTAAAGCTGGTTAAGGTTTTGCCCGAACCTGTGGTATGCCAAATATAGCCCCCGCTTTCAGTGGTGCTCCAGTTTTTTGCTTGATAAGCACTGTTTATTTTCCATAAAATGCGCTCGATCGCAGCAATTTGGTAGGGGCGCATGACTAACAAGGTATCGCTAACGTCAAACACCGAATAATGTATCAGCACATTCAACAAGGTGTTTTTTTGAAAAAACGTGGCGGTAAAATCTTTTAAGTCTTTAATCAACGCGTTATCTGACTTCGCCCAATTCATGGTGAAGTCAAAACTATTTTTATCGCGCTGGGTGGTGTTGGCAAAATAACGGCTATCGGTACCGTTTGAAATCACGAAAAGCTGTAAATATTTAAACAGTGAATGGTCCGCATTAAAACTTTCTTTGCTATAACGGTGTACTTGGTTAAAGGCTTCGCGAATGGCCACACCGCGTTTTTTCAACTCGATTTGCACCAAGGGCAAACCATTCACCAAAACAGTGACATCGTAGCGATTGGCCTGCGTGCCTTTTTGCTCAAACTGTCTAATCACCTGCACCTTATTGCGGGCAATAGTTTTCTTATCCAATAAATAAATGTTTTGGATATGCCCATCATCAAACACAAAATCATGGATATAGTCGTCATGAATTTTGCGGGTTTTGTCGATGCTGTTATCACTGGGTTTATCCAAATAGCCCTCAACAAA
>CAIQND010000831.1 GCA_903873045.1 uncultured Methylococcaceae bacterium
GTCTAACCCGATGACGATAAAAAAGTACCAAGGTAAAAAATGTCCAGCAGACCGACTTAATGGCTTTGCTTATAGCGAGAATTGGTTGGAAAATCTATTGATTTCCGCTTCACTCAAGGATTTTAGGTGCCCCCCATAATCAGGTATAATCAGAAATTACTTAATAACGATTAACCAAAGGATGCTATGAAATTGATCGGTATCGTCACCCTTGCAGGACTTATGCTGCTTTATTTTATGGATGCAGCGTTTAAATTGCATTTAATGAACTTGGAAATGTTAACTCATAGCGCTCTTAGGTTCTTTACGGGCTTTATTCTCATTGGAGCCGGAGTGTTTTATGCTCATAAAATAAAATTAAAGAATGCCGTTTATCTTATTTTGGTGTTGGTTTTGGCTGATGACATAATGGATTATGTTAGAAAAGTTGAAGATTTTAGATTTGAAATCACCATTCATGGCATTTATATGCTGTTATGGGGTTCCTTAACGGGCTATGTCTTTATGAAGCTGTTGAAAAATAAAGCCGATAAAAAATAGTTGTTCAGTATTCAAAAAAGGGGCTACCTTCTTACTTAAGACGGCACAGATATAGAGTGGCTTAGAAGTAAAGCAACATAAAGCTCCCTCTCCCTCCGGGAGAGGGCTGGGGTGAGGGTGGGCGAATGTCGCTTTATTTCTACATGGCTCTATAACAACTTTTGACGGGCTGGTATTTGTAATATAGTCCCGTTTTTTGTGGCAGTCGAACGCACTCTATTTAGGTCTTGCGGATGGTGAAAAAATAATTTGTTGTTTTTAGCGTAACACACCAGCCGCCAATTACTGGTTTTTTTTTCGCGCCACTGGGTATTGGGTAAGCGTCTCTTACACCGCCGCCTACCCAGGAAAAATGGATAAACCTAAACTTACTCTTTGGCGGGATGAGCCACTGTAAACAACTTAAACATGATATTCTTAACATTCCTGTGCTCTGGGTTCCTGCAATTCCTGCCGGAATGACGCTGCTTTTATTTGTGTAGATAGTGCGGACAAGCAAGATCGTTCGGGGTCGAAGAACATGGCATATTGGACATTGGGAATAGACGGCAACCTGGGAGAACCTGCTCGGTCTCTACAGAAATAGAGTATGTCGGACAAGTGATAATAAAGCGAAAAGGGCGCCCAACTTAAGGCGGGGCACTGTTGACTATGAACAATCAGGGTGAACCCAGAAAGAGTAACGATAGGTTGTAGGGGGAGATAGTTTCTATCCTTAGTACGTCGTAATTTGCAACGTTAGTCGCGGGTTAGCGACAGCGTAACCCGACAAATCTCTGTGTCTATAAATCAATCAATTGTATGCAATTTGTAATTGCCATCCATGGTAACTGGATTCCGGCCAACCCTCGCTTTGCTCTCCCTGCTGGAATGACGGACTTTTTGGTACTTGGCCAATCATTCTTCTGTTCAGTGTCTCTCTTTAAGTTGGTAGCCAAAATATATATTTTATTGTTGCCATGATCATCCGTATTCTATGATTGAAATTAATTTAAACCAAAAAATAAATACCTGCGCCCAGCCATGTCAAAAACAGCAGCAACCAAGGCAGCCAGTGCTGTCGATAAATTATCCTTTCTTGAATTTCCTGATCATCCAGCTCACTCGGCGGCTCCTTTTGGCTTGATATTTTCTTGATTTTTCTGCTCAAGTCTCTGGTTTTTTCCTTTTGCTTTTTTTTGTAGAGATCAATGCCTTTTTGAATGCCTTGAGCAATCAACCGGGTTTGCTCTTTAGTTTGAGCAGGACGTTGGGTTCCTTTGGCTATTTTCAACGCTTCTTCTTGCGTTTGCTGCGATGGCTTTTGATAACTGTTTTTAGTCATAATGGTCTTTTTATAAGTCGAAATAATGGCTAGAGAAGACTTCTGCCTTCTTTAGTCGATGGGATTAGAGCGAGGAATCCCAATCAGGCGTACGGAATTTAATGAGCACAATGGCCGCAGCAACGATGAGCCATAAGGCTAATAAATAGAGTGCGTTGGTAAAGTCACCTGTTTCTGTCTTTATCCATGCTATCAGTACCGGGCTTAAATAACCCGCTAAATTACCGCAGGCATTAATTAAAGCAAGTCCACTGGCCGCAGCCATGCCACTTAAAAAGACGGTCGGCAAAGACCAAAACACAGATAATGCCGACAAAATGCCAAGACTCGCAAGTGAAAGCCCCAACAGTGATAACGGTAAATTAGCACTATTAATGGCACTCAATATAAGGCCGACACTACCCGTTAATGCACTTAAGGCCACATGCCAGGCGCGTTCATTGCGCTGATCTGAAGAATGCCCGACTATTATCATGCCGATTGCTGCCACACCATAAGGAATCGTAGTGAGCAGTCCGGTATGCCAGATGTTTTGATGGCCAAAATCGCTTACTATTTGCGGCAGCCAAAAAGAAATTCCGTAGAGTCCCATTACGATAGAAAAATAAACCAGGCTAAGTAACCAAACGTTGATATTACCAAGGGCTGTCTTAAAGTGGATAATATGACCAGCTTGTTCTTTTTTTGCGGCATCGGCCTGTAACTGTGCAAGCAACCAGTGTCGTTCTTCGTCTGTTAGCCAACGCGCCTCTGCCGGGCTATTTTCCAGCCACATGGCAACGACTATACCCAACAGCAGAGCGGGTAAGGCTTCAACTAAAAACAACCATTGCCAGCCGGCTAATGTCCCAATACCCTCCAGATAAGTCATAATAAATCCCGAAAGCGGGCCGCCAATAATACCCGCTAAAGCAACCGATGTCATAAAAGTAGCTGTGGCTTTAGCGCGACGCTGCGCCGGATACCAATATGTCAAATACAAAATGATGCCGGGGAAAAAACCGGCCTCGCCTGCACCCAACATAAAGCGCACGACATAAAATTGCAGGGGCGTACTGACAAAAACCATTGCGGCGGCCAACAAGGCCCAGACAATCATAATTCGGGCAATCCAAATTTTTGCACCTACCCGTTGTAAAATCAGATTGCTGGGTATTTCAAACAGGAAATAACCAATGAAGAAAATACCCGCACCCAAGCCATAAACGCTATCGCTAAAGCCCAGTTGTGCCGACATGGTCAGCTTGGCAAAGCCTATGTTGACACGGTCAATATAGGCGATAATGTAGAGACAGATCAAAAAAGGTAACAGTCGGTGATTGAGTTTGCGATAAACTTGAAACGCTAGAGTCGAAGTTTGAGCGGCTGGCATGTGGCGATTAGGTATAAAATGAAGGCGGGGTCAAAAGTATAAGTGATTATTAAAATAGCCGCACCTGTTTAAACTGAATTATAATTTTTGCAACATAGTATTTATATTTTTTGTTGAGGCTTTATGAATAATGCACATAAAGAAGTTGGCGAGTTTTTTAATGCCTGGGCGATTTATCGCAAGGTATTAACCAATAATTACATGCACCACAAAGAAATTTATCAGGCAGTGGCTGCTCTATTGGCCGAACACTGGGTAACGCAACCTTTTAAGCTGCTTGATTTAGGCTGTGGCGATGCCAGTTTCCTGGCTCCAGCA
>CAIQND010000832.1 GCA_903873045.1 uncultured Methylococcaceae bacterium
GAGGCATCATGCCGTTCCTGCATACCATCCAGATGGATTGAGAAGGTCAAATAAGGGGAGGGCGTATAATCATCAATGCGCTTTTTTAACAACAAGGCATTGGTACATAGATAAACAAATTTTTTGCGGGCAATAATACCGGCAACAATTTGCGGCATCTCTTTATGAATAAGTGGTTCACCGCCTGGAATTGACACCATGGGTGCGTTACATTCATCAACTGCCTGCATACATTCTTCGAATGATAGGCGTTTGTCGAGAATATCATCAGGATAATCAATTTTGCCACAGCCTGCACACGCCAGGTTGCAACGAAATAATGGCTCGAGCATGAGCACCAAAGGATATTTTTTAACCCCTTTTAGTTTTTGTTTAATTAGATAACTGCCGACTGCTAACTGCTGACGTAAAGGAACACCCATCTGCAAACCTCCAAAATTGTTATAACTATAATTTGGCCAAATAGTTTGACCATTCCAAAACCAGGTATATGATAAGCAACAATAAGCGTGTAGTAATAAAACAACAACAGTCAGGCGCTGCTTAATGTCGTGTGTATTTCAGGGTTTTTTAGTGCTGAAATTCAGTTATTCAAACATGCCTGCTATATAATACAATCGCTTATGTATTGTCTACTAGAATACTATCTTTTAACTAACGACTCCAGTTTTTACGCAAAATTATCCCTGGTGTCGGTGTGAAGAGGCTGTTTTTGGGGTGATTTGTACAAATACAACACAAGGTATTAAATCGTTGTTTTTATTATCAATAAGCTGTTATACAGCCCAGCTAAACAGGGATGTTGCCAATAAAACAACATTGCTTTGCAAAATACCAACAAACAGGCTATTATTGCCATCAACGAATTTACCAGACCCGTTTGGGTCGATACCTGGATTATTATGAGCGAAACCACAATATCTCTGGATGACCCTAAATCATTGAGTCAATTGTCTGACAATGAGTTTCAGACACTCTTGCTCGAAGGCGTGTCCAGAACCTTTGCGCTCACTATTCCCCAATTACCCGAAAAGCTCTACGGCGCAGTTGCCAACGCTTATTTATTATGCCGTATCGTCGACACCATTGAGGATGAAGTTTCTTTGTCGGCTCAGCAAAAAAAATATTTTTGCTCCGAGTTTATTGACGTTGTTAAAAGCGGTGTTAATGCCGAACCCTTCGCGGTAGAGCTTGCGCCTTTGCTTTCCGAGCAAACAATTCCTGCTGAACACACTTTAATTCATGTATTACCCCGGGTAATACAAATTACACATTCTTTTGATGACGATCAAGTTGAGGCGCTAGCTTGCTGTGTTGAAACCATGGCCGCCGGGATGCCGATATTTCAGGCTCAGGATTTGCATGATGGTCTGGCAACGCTTGCCGATTTGGATAACTATTGTTACTACGTTGCCGGTTGCGTGGGCGAAATGCTGGCCAAACTTTTTTGCCATTATTCGCCCGAGATTGCACAGCATAAAGAGGAGTTATTAACCTTATCCGTGTCTTTTGGTCAAGGCTTGCAGATGACCAATATATTGAAAGATATTTGGGATGACGCGCAACGCGGCGTTTGCTGGTTACCACAGGATATTTTTTCCGAAACCGGATTTGATCTTAAAAACTTAAGCCCCGAAACGAATGATGAAAACTTCAGGGCGGGCCTGGAGCACCTGATCAGTATTGCTCACGGTCATTTGCACAATGCGCTGATCTACACGCTTAAGATACCTGTTCATGAAACCGGTATCCGCAACTTTTGCTTATGGGCGTTAGGCATGGCTGTTTTGACTTTAAGAAAAATTAAACAGAATTTGGATTTCAATCATTCTGATCAAGTAAAAATTACCCGTAAAAGTGTTAAAGCAACCATTTTTGCGACCAAGTTACTGGGACGAAGCAATTTTATGCTGGCGTTACTTTTTAATTTAACCAGTCGAGACCTTAAAGCTCCCAACTGGACTTATTCGATACCTTCCTCAAAAGCCAATTCAGACCTTTAAGGACGACATTATGTTTACTGACTCAAATACAGAAAGACCGGCTGGCAATGCTTCCAGCTCGGCAACCACTATTTATTCTAAAGCTTATAATCTCAATAAAGCGATTAGCAGAGCACAGGATAAATTATTAAGCCTGCAACACAACGAGGGTTATTGGGTATTCGAACTGGAGGCAGATTGCACGATACCCGCTGAATACATCATGATGATGCATTATCTGGGTGAGATTGATGAGCCACTGCAAGTCAAAATAGCCAACTATTTAAGATCTCGTCAATCGCAAGACGGTAGCTACCCTCTTTTTACCGGCGGTTTGGGTGATATCAGTGGCAGCGTCAAGGTTTATTATGCCTTAAAGCTGGCGGGAGATTCCATTGATGCCCCGCACATGGTGATATTAAGGGATTTTATCCTGAGCAAGGGCGGCGCTGCGACAGCTAATGTTTTTACGCGCATTGCACTGGCAATATTTGAGCAGTTACCTTGGCGCGGGGTTCCGTATATTCCTGTGGAAATAATGCTGTTTCCGAGTTGGTTTCCGTTTCATTTAGATAAAGTCTCTTACTGGTCCAGAACGGTTATGGTACCGCTGTTTGTTCTTTGTACGCTCAAAGCGACGGCTAAAAACCCCAAAAAAGTCAGTGTACTGGAGCTTTTTGTCACCCACCCTGACAAAGAACAGCATTATTTTCCTGAAAGAACCGTGTTAAATAAAGTTTTTTTAGGTCTGGATCTTTTGGGCAGAGCAACGCGTCCGTTAATTCCTAAAAAATCACGCGAGCTGGCGCTCCAAAAAGCCAAAGACTGGATTATTGAACGACTGAACGGTGAAGATGGTTTGGGTGGTATTTGCCCTGCCATGATGGGCGCTTATCAAGCGTTGCTGTTGCTGGGTATGCCAAAAGATCATGAGCTTGTAGTGACTGCACGCAAGGCCATTGATAAATTATTGGTTATCAATGAGCATGATGCTTACTGCCAACCTTGTTTATCGCCGGTTTGGGATACGGCACTGGCTGCGTTGGCTTTACAGGAAGTTGACAAAGGCAGTGCAGCCGTTAATAGCGTGACCAACTCGGCGCTGACGCGAGGCTATGAGTGGCTTAAAGGCAAGCAATTATCAGATGAACCAGGCGATTGGCGTATTTCCAAGCCTGATTTGGCCGGTGGTGGCTGGGCATTTCAGTTTGAAAATCCACATTATCCAGATGTCGATGATACGGCTGTAGTCGCTTTTGCGATGGCTGATTCCAACTTACCTGACCTGGAGCAATCAATACATCGGGCAACTCGCTGGGTAGTGGGTATGCAATCCAAAAACGGGGGTTATGGGGCTTTTGATGTCGATAATACTTATTATTACCTCGATGAAATTCCCTTTGCTGATCATGGCGCTTTATTAGATCCGCCAACCTCCGATGTCAGTGCACGTTGTGCCATGCTTATGGCTAAGGTTGCCCAGAATCATGCGGAATATCTACCGGCTTTGGAGCGTACAATTGAATATATACGTAACGAACAGGAAGCTGACGGTTCTTGGTTTGGCCGTTGGGGAACCAACTATATTTACGGTACTTGGTCTGTACTGCTTGGACTGGAGCAAACCAATTTGCCTAAAACTGACCTGTTGTATACCAAAGCCATTGCTTGGTTAAAAAGTGTACAGCGTGAAGATGGCGGTTGGGGCGAAGATAACCAAAGCTATCATGATAAAAGTGTTAGCGGAAGTTATCGTTTTAGCACCGCTTTTCAAACGGCCTGGGCTGTTTTAGGCTTAATGGCAGCCGGCGAAGCGCATAGCCCCGAAGTCAAAGCCGGGATTGATTTTATCTTGCATAATCAGCAAGCTGATGGCTTTTGGAATGATAAATGTTTTACTGCACCTGGATTTCCCAAGGTTTTTTATCTCAAATATCATGGTTATGACAAGTTTTTCCCGCTGTGGGCATTGGCTCGCTACCGCAACGAACTTAATCTTAAGTGATCACGGGACTTGTTGTTGCTCTGCCTGAAGAGCTGACGACCCTGACATCAAAAAAAATTGAAAAAGGGGGGTGCCTCTTTATTACGGATCGGTTGTTGCTTGCTTATTCAGGTGCAGGCCCTACAAATGCTACGGTAGCAGCGGAATTGCTGGTTGCCAAAGGTGCAAGCCGACTGATTAGTTGGGGTTGTGCCGCCGCGCTGGGTGCCTCATTAAAACCCGGGGATTTGATCCTGGCGGATAAGTTGATTGATGCCGAAAATAACGAGATGGCCATTAATGCCGATTGGCACAGTTACGCCAATCATCTGTTGGCAAAGTTTGTGATTGTTACGCCTGGATGTTTAGGGGAGAGTGTCAGTATTGTTTCAACCAGCACGGACAAAAAGCAATTGCATTTCCTAACAGGAGCGGTTGCCCTGGATATGGAAAGTATCGCTATTGCCAAAGTTGCAAAGCAATATACACTGTCTTTTTTAGCTATCCGCGTCATTGTTGACCCGGTTGAAATGAACTTGCCTTTAGCGATTAACCATTCGCTTAATGATCAGGGTGAAATTGTCTTAAAGAAATTATTATTATTTCTTTTTTTACACCCCGCAGAGTTACCC
>CAIQND010000833.1 GCA_903873045.1 uncultured Methylococcaceae bacterium
CCACGTAAGGCGGGACAATTTAAAATTAAGCCGTTCGTGGTGATCCTGTCGGCTACCCACTTTAGCCATTATAAAATACTGGAGTTAGACCTGACAGGTTTATAAAACCTGTCAGGTCTGTCCCGTGTTAAGTTGGTAGCCAATGTTATTAAGTTGAATAAGGGTATGGGCATGAGCGAACAAATTAACTCAATGAAATCCGAACGAAATCTGGCGAAACCGCTGGCAGCGATGACCATTGTACTGGTAATAAGCGGTTATTTTACTCTGTTTTGGCCTGATCTTTCGGTAGTTGAGCAGTGGATCTATTTGATTCATACCTTGTTGGGGATAATGGTCACCGTACTCCTGGTACCCTATATCATTGTTCATTTTCTCAGAACCATTGGCCTGCGGCGGCCATGGCTATCGTTTTCCGGTATTTTTTCTGCGTTAGTATTTCTGGCGCTTGCCGGGTCAGGGATATATATCGTTTTAGAAGGCCAATCCGAAGCAAAGCGTTGGCTTTTTCAGGCTCATATTTGGCTGGCGGCCATTATTTTGATTTTGCTTGCTACGCATATTGTTTTTCATGCGCTGTTTTTGCCGTCCAGACGTAAAAAAAACGAGCCATCCAGATTTCCATCGCTGTCAGGCGGCTTGTTAAAAACCATAACACAGCTATTGCTGGCGAGCATTCTATTTGTCTTTGTTGCCACCGGCCTCTATCAGATAAGATCAAATCCATACAAAGATGCGCCAGCGGTTGAGCCATACGACTATGCCTATGGCGAACACCCCTTCCGACCCAGCCAAACGGAAACCAGTACCGGCGGTTTCTATGATGCCAAGCGGGTAGGGGGTTCAGAACGTTGCGCAAGTTGTCACCGGGAAATAGCTGAGCAATGGAAAGCGTCAATTCATGCTCAGGCCGCTTCGGATAAAGCCTATCAAACCAATATCAATTTGCTTGCAGAGAAAAAAGGCATGGCAGCGACCCGTTATTGCGAAGGCTGCCATGCGCCAACTGCACTGTTGAGTGGCCAACTTACCAAAGGTGGTAAGCTGGATACGCCGGGACACCTGCAGGAAGGTGTCAGTTGTATGGGATGTCATGGTATCGAACGTGTCGAGCATGTTAAAGGTGTAGCGAGTTTTCGCTTTAAACCGCCTACGCCCTATCTTTTTGAGGGTTCCAAGCAGGTATTGCCTACTTTCGTACACAATTTACTGATCAGGCTAAAACCCGAACAGCACCGAGCCGATCTGGCCCGGTCTGTATTGGCAACGCCTGAAATCTGCGCGACCTGCCATGCCCAGTTTATGGACAAAGATTTCAATGCCTGGGGTTGGGTAAAAATGCAGGATGACTATACCGCCTGGTTAAACGGCCCTTATTCTGGCCAAACCCGGCAAACCTTTGCTCATGCCCAGCAGCGGCGTTGCCAGGATTGCCATTTCCCGCTTCAGTTGGGGGAAGATCCCTCTGCCAATCAGGATGGATTTATCAAAACACATTTTAATGTGGGCGCTAATACCGCTATTCCTTGGGCGACTCAAAACCTCCCCCAGTTGGAACGTACCCGCCAGTTTTTAAGAGCGGATCAGATGCGCATCAGCATCGATCGCCCCAATCGGCTTGATGCCACGGAAAGCGCAAAGCATGTTGATCCTAAACTGATCGAATCGACCGAAGCACCCAGTTATTGTTATCTTGGAGAAAAGGTCACTCTCAAGGTCGCAGTCACCAATGCCCAAGTCGGACATGCCTTTCCGGGCGGTACGACGGATATTAATGAAGCATGGATACGGTTTTTAGTACAGGACGGGCAGGGGCGCAAGATTTATGAATCGGGTTATCTGGATCAAGACAATAACGTTGAAGAAAGTGCGTATTTTTATAAATCGATTCCCATAGACCGAACCGGTAATGCCGTATGGCGGCACGATTTGTTTAACATGGTCGGCGATAGTTTTAAACGCGTGATTGCCCCAGGTGGAACCGATGTCACCAGTTATTCGTTCAATGTGCCGGATGATGTAAAAGGCCCCTTAATTGTTAGTGCAAGCTTGAACTATCGAAAGCTCAATAACCGTTACGCAAAGTGGGCGCTAAAAGATAATAAGGTTGAATTGCCAATCGTTGAAATGGCCTCAGGGTCATTGCTGTTACCCATTAAAATAAAACCGGAAGTTGCAGCGGTAGAGCCGCTAATAAATGGCGATCTTCGTTGATTTAGCAGCCGAGTCCCTCCAGTAAATCAATATGGACTCTTAAGCAATACCTTCGCCAAAAGTTAGGCAGCCCTGGCGTGAATTCTGCTGATTTCTGCGGCCTCGAAAATTCGGTTGTCGATTAAAAACTCTTCGGCATTTATGCCAAGTGAGTTAATAATCCGGCGCGTATATTTTCTGGCCCTGAACACCGTTTTCAAATCCAGCATACTTTCAATGTTCATGTCCTGTAGCTGTGGCAACAACAGCCTCGAAAAAGTCACCATAAATAGAGAGAAATTAGCCGCATTACTGACCTGTATTTCGTTAACGTTCATAAAATCTTCCAATCCCCACTATTGTTTGGCATCTCGAAAATTGAATTCAATCTGAAAACGTAACTGATAATAATCAATGAGTTTGTCATAAGCTAACTCTAAATCATCACTAAATAACAGCACCTTTGCGAATTTGCCTGTGGTCAGGTTTGTTTTGACAATCACCACCACATTGAGCGGTTGAGGAAAATTTTTGTGCAAAAGCTGAACTTGATAAATGCGGGTTCTGATGTTTTTTTCTACCACTTCATGACATAAATGCTCAGGCGTCAACAGAGCTGAATACTTACTAATTATTCACTTATATTCTTTTTAAAGAGAGTGCTAAATAATTACACTAATTATTTTTTTTATTTATGCGTTAATTTTATGAAAAAATCTTTATTTCGCGTTATAGTCGCTGCTGCGGTGTTATCCCCCGCTATTCCTGCAAATGCGGCGTTGATCGATTACAATGAGCAATTTGACGACGTTAGTAGTATTCACTATAATCTTAATTTTCAGGCTAATGACTTACATTGAGCGGGGTGCTGTTTCAAATTTTACAATTAAATTTTATTTTATAATCAATTAGTTATTAATATATCTCATTAGTTGGTATATCTGAGCTGCTAATTTGTAGATACATTGTAGGTACATTAAACCCGATGAAAAGTGGGAGCTTTAAATTATTTATGTTACATATTTTTCAATACTTTGATTTTAAATGATATTTCATAACCTATTGAAATAAATATAATTAATAATAACTATCTGTTTATTAAGGAAAAATTAATTGTATTTTTGATAATGTACCCCGCTCAATGTAAGTAATGACACAGGTACGACGGTCATTACTAACTTCAGCGGTACAGCCGGTACGGATGCCCTTACACTGTCCCCGGTAGGTTCCCCCTTATCCCCTGATAATGTGTTTGACCCTATCACAATTGCCGATGTAGTCGGTTGGAATATGACCCGTGTGGGCGGACTTGGTTTTCATGGTACCGTTTCTGGTAATGACTTTTTGTTATCGGTAGATAGGTTTCCATCAATTAGTTTTTTATCCATATCTAGTTCTGCTGGCTGGAGTGTCTCTGTAGGTAATTACAGTCATTTCCCATTCTCTGTTTCTTCAATACCTTTACCCGCAGCGGCTTGGTTATTCTTGAGTAGCTTAATAGGTTTATTGGGTTTAAAGCAACGACGGTAATATCGGGTAATTTGATTATTCGAATCATTGGGTGCTTTTGAAGGAGGGGGGGGGGGCTTAAGAGCACTCCCTGATATCCCTACGTTTTTGATAAATACACCCTGTCCAGGAAAATATATTAGTGTATCCCATAATCGCGACCCCCATCCCTCAAAAAAAGCACTGTTTGCTGGTTGAAGATTCGCCAGTCTTTTCCTTGCTTATCAGTAAAGCCGTGGCGTATCTGGGGGAGCAGTGGCAGGTAAAAACAGTGGCTACCGGTACTGCCGCTTTGGCGGCTATCGATCAATTTGATGTAGAATTAAACTTGTTGTTGGTTGATCTGGGTTTGCCTGATATGCATGGCAGCGAGGTCATTCGTATCGCCCATGATAACTTTCCGGAGCTTCCTATTATGGTAATCTCCAGCATTTCGTCGGAAGACAGTTTATTTAGAGCTATTCGTGCCGGTGCAAGTGGATATGTAGTGAAAGATGATTCGGCTCTGTCCATCAGTCAGGCTATAGCACGTATTCTTGCAGGTGATTTTCCTGTCAGCCCTATGCTGGCTCAATACTTATTCCGCTTGGCGGGTTTGGTTGCACCAACAAACGCTGAGACATTGCCACGTCTGACCACCAGAGAAACTGAAATGTTACAACTATTGGCGCGAGGGCTAAGCTATGACGAAGTAGCAAAAAAAATGGATATAGCGTTATCAACAGTGCAGTTCCATATTCGTAACCTTTACCGTAAACTACATGTAAATTCACAAGCGCAAGCCCTTGCTAAAGCACGCTCAAGCGGCTTAATGTGAGAAATTAGTTCACCCTTGTCGATTAAGAATGGAATCTTTGCTTCCACGCAAAGTAATTGTAAGTAAATAAACTGCGTCAGTTAACAACTTGCTGCACGTAGCATTTATAACTTGAGTTAACCCTTTTTATATATTAAAATTTTCAAATTTAAAGAAATTATTGTTTTTTTTACCATCCTGTTTTGTAATGCTGGCTCTTTTTTGGCTCTTCTGAGTTTGGCGTGATCACGTAATATCAAAAAATCAAATGGTTATGAGACATTTTTAAAATCTGAGGATATGCACTGTAACCATTTTTTAGCACCTAAAATGCTGTAACAGGGGGGGTATTTATTAATTTGCAGATAAAACAATCGGTTAGGGATATTACAAAAACGAAAAAGTGGTTATTATTTTAGAATCTGCCAAGTGATTAATAGATTATATCATATTGTTATTTAACAACTTTATTGATCACGCCAAAGTC
>CAIQND010000834.1 GCA_903873045.1 uncultured Methylococcaceae bacterium
AGGTTAAAGCTATATTGCTACAACGAACCAGTGCCAATCGGTTGAAACTGCTCAACCAGGACTCCAGTTGCAGGTTGAAAAACCTATCAACGGAGAGCGAATTATCAAATGAATATTTTTGTATATGAAATTTGAAGCAGCTTATAAATCTTCGTGTTCTTCGTGTCTTCGTGGTGAATGTTTTTTTACAAATAGTCGCTGTAAATAACGATTAGGTCACCATAACTCGTTATTTTTTACACTAAAAACAAACAAATAACAAAACGTAAGCATATCATGACGCGCTTTATGGTAGAATTACGCAATTGCCCCGATAGCTCAGCTGGATAGAGCGGTCCCCTCCTAAGGGACAGGTCGGTGGTTCGAATCCACTTTGGGGCACCACGTACAGCAATACAGATAGAATTCATTAACCTGCGTTACCGATAACGTCCACTAATCCTGTCACGATCAAAACGCCAATAGTCTTTAGAAATAGCGACAATTTTAAATTGTTTGCTGTTTTTAATTTGCGTTCATAGCAAGAAATTCATTTTTTATACAGTGCTGCAAGATATAAATAAACAGCAGCCTTCAATTGAGACCCAATACATGCCATTTTCAAAACTCGGTTTATCAGATCCACTTTTACGTGCCATTGCTGATGCCGGTTACACCACACCATCACCTATTCAATTACAAGCCATTCCTGCTGTTTTAAACGGTAATGATTTGCTTGCCGCCGCACAAACGGGTACCGGTAAAACAGCCGGCTTTGCGCTGCCTATCCTGCATCGCTTATCTCAGCATTCTTACGTTGCCAACCGTCCTATCAGAGTGTTGATATTAACGCCAACCCGCGAACTTGCTGCACAAGTCGCTGAATCAGTCAATAAGTACGGTGCCCATTTACATCCTCGCTTAAAAACTGAAGTGGTGTTTGGTGGTGTAAAAATCAATCCACAGATGATGCGCTTAAGAGGCGGTGTTGATGTGCTGGTTGCCACGCCAGGCCGATTACTGGATTTGGTTAATCAAAATGCAGTCAAGCTGGATAAAGTAGAAACTCTGGTACTGGATGAAGCCGACCGGATGTTGGATATGGGCTTTATTCGCGATATTCGTAAATTGATTGCACTGCTTCCCAAAAAACGCCAAAACCTGTTGTTTTCAGCGACTTTTTCGGAAGATATACGCAAGCTAACGACAGGCTTGCTGGTTAATCCGATAAAAATCGAAGTCGCAGCTCGTAATACCGCAGCAGAAACGGTTGAGCAAATTGCTTATCTTTGCAATAAAGCCAATAAAGCTGAACTGCTTTGCCATTTGATAAAAACCAATGACTGGCAACAAGTGTTGGTATTTACCAGTACCAAGCATGGCGCTAACCGACTGACTGAAAAACTCAACAAGATTAATATAAAAGCTGCTGCCATTCATGGTAATAAAAGCCAAGGCGCAAGAACTAGCGCCTTATCCGGGTTTAAAGCCGGTGAAATCAGGGTGTTGGTAGCGACTGATGTGGCGGCGCGAGGCATTGATATTGCATTACTCCCGCATGTGGTCAACTATGAATTGCCCCGTTCGCCAGCTGATTATGTCCATAGAATTGGTCGTACTGGCAGGGCAGGGGAAGAAGGGCAAGCCATCTCATTGGTCTCCCATGATGAAGTTTCTGCCTTGCGACTTGTTGAAAAATTAATTGGTGCACCGATTAAACGCGAGCAGATTGTCGGTTTTGAGCCGGCCGATGTTGCACCACCGATGCCACCGGAGCCTCCACGCGCCCCGCGCCAACCCAGAAACTCTAATCAGGCACGCAAGCCTTCCGGTAACTCAAGTAGTAAACCCAGAAGCAGAAGCAGCGTTTAAGTTACTGATTCACGTATCTTAAAAATGTCGTAATCCACGAAAATCACAGTAGCCACGAAAAAAATGTGCATCAGCCAGCGCCTGCTTGGTAAGAATAGACACAGGAGTATTTTTTCTAAATCTTTCGTGCTTTTCGTGGATAAACTGGTTTTTCCCGCATGAACGAGATTAATCATCAAGACATGACTAAACTTGCTTTGCAAATTAAGCAGTGGGGACAGGAGCTGGGCTTTCAACAAGTCGGTATTACCGATACTGATTTATCAGATGCAGAGGCTTTTCTGGAAAATTGGCTGGCGAATGATTTTCATGGCGAAATGGATTATATGCAGCGTCATGGCCTAAAGCGTAGCCGTCCTGCTTTATTACATGAGGGCACTACCCGGATTATTTCTGTGCGGATGGATTACCAGTCAGAGTCGACTGCCGCCATGAATCAGTCTTTGGCTGATCCCACGTCTGCTTATATTTCACGCTATGCCTTGGGTCGTGATTATCACAAAATGATGCGTAATCGCTTGCAAAAGCTTGCTGATAAAATACACGCCAACGTCTCTTCATTCTCGCAACAACCGCAATTCAATTTAGGGATGCGGGCTTTTGTTGACAGTGCGCCTGTTTTGGAAAAAGCTTTGGCCGAAAAGGCGGGTTTAGGCTGGATAGGCAAACATTCCAATTTAATCAATCGCAAAGCCGGTTCGTGGTTTTTTTTGGGCGAGATTTTTATTGATTTACCGTTGCCGGTAGATAACCCGACCACCGCTCATTGTGGTGGATGTACTGCTTGTCTTGATGTGTGTCCAACCCAGGCAATAGTCGCACCCTATCAAGTTGACGCGCGGCGTTGCGTTTCTTATTTAACCATTGAACTGCATGGATCAATTCCTGAAGAGTTTAGGCGGTTAATAGGTAATCGTATTTATGGTTGTGATGACTGCCAGATTATTTGTCCTTGGAATCGCTTTGCCAAACTAACGGCTGAGGCAGACTTTAATCCCCGTCAGCAACTGAATACTCAACAATTGCTGGATGTCTTTGCTTGGAGTGAAGAGGCTTTTTTAATAAAAACCGAAGGTTCTGCAATACGGCGGATTGGTCATGATCGCTGGCTTAGAAATACTGCCGTAGCGCTGGGCAATGCCCCGACATCACCACTTATTATTGAAGCCTTGATGCCACAGCTTAAACATCAATCTGAAATGGTTAGAGAGCATGTGCAATGGGCATTGGATCAACATACCCTGAATCTTGATGCCATTTAACAGTGCGTAATCCAATGTCACAACGTTAAACCGTTCGATGAGCGAAGTCGAAGCGAGTTTACAGGCTTCGGCGCCGCTCGGCCAACGGGTTATCTTCCCAATAGGCGCTTAATTTAAAGATAATGGTGCGTAATTCTTTGGCGAATAAGCTTAAGGGCGCATCCGCTACTTGGGGGAGGGGACACAAGTAACTTTGCTCCTTCTCCAGAGGGAGAAGGTTGGGATGTTGGTATGAGGGGGATTAAATAAGGATTTTCTCCACTTTAATTTCCCCTCTCCCAACCCGCTCCCGCTGGAGAGGGCTTTAAGTAACGGAGCAACCCAATCTTTTAGTCGCTCCCCCAAGTAGCGGATGCGCCCTAAGCTTAACGTCATCCGTCAAAGGTGGCTTGATTTTTTTTATAAAATCTGCGGTTTATGCATTTTTAATGCGCAGTATCATGATGCCATTTCGGCATCAAAATAATACTGTTGGGAAGCAGTCCCTGTTTTTTTAGAGTATCAATACTGGCAACTTTTTCAAAAGTAGTCATGTCAATGACTGTCAAAGAGCCGTCATTCATATCCGGAAGATTCAAAAAATTGTTCTCTACGATGGCATAACGCTCGTCTGGTGAAAATACGACATGATGAGCGCCAGCGGCAGTCGGTATAGATTTTAGTAATATCGGTTTCAATGCCGATTGACTGATATCGAAGACATTAAGATGGCCCGGGTTGGCGGTGGTGATATACAGTCGGTCATGCTTTTCGTTGAAGTAAATTTCCAGCGGTACATTTTGTGTCGCATGATTAAATTCATAGGCTTGTGCAAAGTCAAATGTCTTGCTGTCGGAATTCCACAAGCCTGTCCAAAGTGTGCCGCCGAACATGGTGGTTATATAAGCCATAGGCGGATTCGCCTCGGGCAGAAAAACCGATTCTACTGTCGCTACACCAGAGGGCGAAGGCTTGTCAGATAGTTTGTGGGTAGATAACACTTTACCGCTACCGGCTTCGATCACTGTTACCGTTTCGCCTGGATCGCCCAGATCAGACGGACGTACGGTACTGGTCACCATAATGCGGTCAATGTCTTCTTGCAGGCCGATACCATGCGGATAACGAATAAATTGGGTCTTGGAATCTGCGGCGATAATCTGGGTTGGCTGGTCAGTTTGGGCATTTCCGACAATGACATTGCTGCTACCCATACAGGTCAAGTGCCAGGTTTTGTTGTCATTAGAAAATACCATATCTTCACTCACCTGGCAGGCAGGGATATCTATTTTTTTGATGTGGTAGGGAACATGCTTCATGTCCATCACATGAAGTGCGCCATTTCCTAAAGAAGTAATATAGGCTTTGCTAAGATCTTTGTTGTAAAAAATGTGATGGGCAACCAAATCGCCTGGCAAAGGAATATCGTTTAAAATCTTGCCGAAATTTTTAGAGACCGGATCAACGTCCATAATCGCTATCCCCTCGCGTCTTGGCGTTTCAGGCTTACTTTCATAATTAACCATTGCTAATATTTCTGTCTGTCCTGTCACCGGAATAAATGCTAAAAAAGCCATCCAGGTCAACATAAATTTTGTTTTATTCATTTTTTTTATCCTCTTTTTTTGCGGTAAAAGTACTAACAATCTTAATATTCTGTCGTTGTATTTTGTATTTGCACCCATGCCAAACCACTGTAGCTGTGGTTGGTATAAGTTATATTCTTGCAGTAGTAGAAATGTTATTGGCACAATAACATTGTTAATTTTTAAAGTGACCGGTCATCTCTATTTTTATAATAGCATATAGTTTACAAAAATAACCCAATATATTTTGATAACCTGTTTAGAGTAAAAATTAGTTGATCCATGAAAAGCACAAAAACCATAAAAAATATCAGTCTATTGATAGAAGTTTCAATTGGTAAATCGTTGATTAAAGAGTGATCTGCACGAATTTGTAGTGTGCCATCATCATTGATGAATTACGGGTTTTAGGTTTAGAGGGGTTATGATGTATGTTTATGACACTGCTAAGCCGCTTTGATTTTAAAATCCCCTAACTCCCCAATGCCGTTAAGTTAAGCATACAACTGGAGTAAAACAGCTTTAGCTGTTTTTACAGGCAATAGCTGAAGCGATTGCACTCCAGTTTTTTAAACAACTTGCGCTTAAATTAACAGCATTGCCTTATCCCCCCTTTGTCAGCGTGGAGAATAAGATGCCTAAGGCTTTTTTATTTTGTGTGCGTTTTTTAGTGAGGATGAGCGAGATAAGTTTTGTCAATTATCTGTAGGTCTTAGTCTGTTAATCATAATTCAAAAGACACGTGCAGCATGGCCTACAGTAATTTTTATTATGTCCCTATTTTAAAATGCTCTGCAATGTTTTCCGTGCTTTTTCAAACTCAAAGTGTTTGATTTGTTGGGTAAGTTCTTCACAGGTTTCGCCAAATAAGGTTTGTAGGGATGCCTCATGCGTCTCAAATAGGGGGATGGCAGCAGTGTTACCCTGTGCAAGCAGTGTGTCGAGCTCCTTAAGAGCTGTCTTCAGGGTTTCTTGATCTGGCGGTGGCGTGTTCGCTGGTGGCGGAGGGGTGGATAAGGTCGGCAACACGGCCGCAATAGCAGTCAGCTCAAGACTAATGTTATTGATTTCAGTGTCGATAGCGTCGCTTTGAATGGCCTCATCGTGGCTCTCCTGCAACAACTCTTCCAATCGTTTGGCCATAGCGGCCAGGTTATCAATTCCCAGTGTTGCGGCCGTGCCTTTAAGCAAATGAATCAGACGCTTGGCTGCTGTGTGATCTCCTTTTGCAAGGCTTGCGGTCAGTGCTGTCATGTCATTAGCGTGGGATGCGATAAAAATATTCAGTAATTCCAGAAATTTTTCGGCATTGCCACCCAGTAATGACTGGCAATACGGTATGTTTAAACCCGGTACTTTTGCCATTAACACCAAGGCTGCTTCGATAGCCGTTTTCCGAGTCTGCATTTGTGCTGTAATAGACAGGTTGTTGCCTGGGAAAGTCCCATCGGGCTTTCGGTTAGCTTCATCAGGCTCATTTGTTACTCTGGGCGACAACCATTTCAGAAGGGTTGTATAAAGCAATTCCGGTTTCAAGGGCTTGGCAAGAAAGTCGTTCATACCCGATTCGATACAAGCATGGCGCTCTTCGATGAAGGCATTGGCGGTTAAGGCAATAATCGGCGTGGTTTCCCAACCGGGCAAGGTACGGATGGCGCGGGTGGCTTCCAGTCCATCCATATTGGGCATCTGCATATCCATCAGGATTAAATCATACTGATTGATTTTAGTCTTCTCCACAGCTTCCAAGCCATCTTGAGCTGTTTCTACCATCAAGCCCACACTACGCAGAAGCGCCATAATCACTTCACTAATAATGGCGTTGTCTTCTACCAGCAACAGCTTTGCACCTCGGTAACTTTGCCGCACCTGTATCTCTGCATTTTCCAAATTCGTGGTAGTGAAAACAGTGGGCATACTACTGGCATGACTGCGTTGCAGTCTGGCGGTAAACCAGAAAGTACTGCCCAATCCCGGTTTGCTGTTAACGCCGACTTTTCCGCTCATCAGTTGCACCAGGTGTCGGGTGATAGCGAGTCCAAGGCCGGTGCCGCCGTACTTACTCGTGTTTATTTGTTCAAAGGGCAGAAATAGATTGGCCATCTTGTCAGGTGGAATGCCGATACCAGTATCTTCGACCTCAAAACGCACTACCAACTCGTCACCCTTGTCTTTCAGTAATTTCGCACGTAGGGTGATGGTGCCTTGCTCGGTAAACTTGACAGCGTTACCTGCATAATTAAGTAAAGCCTGGCGAAGACGTATTGGGTCGCCGCGTAAACACTGGGGAACGTTATCGCCATCAACGTGGATAGAGAGCCCTTTGTTTTGGGCTGACTCGTCGATAATAAATCTGACATTATCGAGTACTTCCGAGAGCTTGAAGTCGGTGCTTTCCAGTTCGAGTTTACCGGCTTCAATTTTAGACATGTCAAGAATGTCGTTAATAATGGATAGCAGATGATTGGCAGCGGTATCAATTTTACTTAATCGTTCAGCTTGCTCCGGTGCCAGTTCAGTGCGGCTCAGTAGATAGGTGAGACCGATGATGGCTGTCATCGGGGTGCGAATCTCGTGGCTCATTTTAGCTAGGAAGCTACTTTTGGCAAGACTTGCAGCTTCTGCTGCTTTTTTGGCTTTAATCAGTTCGGCGGTGCGTGAGGATACTAACTGCTCAAGGTGATAGCGATGCTCTTCAAGTTCAAATTCGGCTTTTTTTCGCTCACTGATGTCACTTAATACAACGCGACATAAGGGTTCGGGTTCGCGGTTATAGCTTTGCATAGTTGTCTCCGTCAGTTGCACCCAAAATTGAGTGCCGTCAGGTTTTATCATGCGCAATTCGCAGGTTTGTGGCTCACCGGTTTGAAAGAGTTGTTTGCGGTGCAGGTAAAAAATATCTTGATCATCTTTAAAGATAAAGTGAAAGAGCGGTTGCTTAAGTAAAGTCCAACGAGTTACGCCCATTAAACTGGCGGCGGTCAGGTTGGTTTCCATGATCAGGCATTGTTCATTAAGGGTACAATAGCCTACCGGTGCCAGATCATAAAGGTCGAAATAACGCTCCTGTGAAGCATCCAGTTCCGCATGTGTCCGTTGAAGTTCTTGGTTTTGAATTTCCAGTTCAATCTGATGAACTTGTAACTCATGAAGCATTTGCCGGATTGCTTCGGGTGTCATTGTTTTTAAGGCTTCCATTGACTGCGCAACGTTTGCATGCGACATGTTTTCGGCTTGTCGGCGTAGAGTCAACGCTGAACTTACTGATAAGTCATCCTTATTGGGTTGATTAGTCATGTTGAGCATTGTTAGGTTTGTTTATTAAATTAATCATTGCTTCTTTTGTTCGTTCGGTGGTTGCAATCGCATACATCTCTCCTGCTTCATTCCTTAAAGCAGTGGCAGTCATCCATACTTCTGTTATATCACCTTCTTTTGTTAGTCGTTGTGTGTAGTACGGCTCCATAATTTCAGTCAAGCTAAGCTGATGGACTTTGGTTAACTCAGCCTCTCTCAGTGCTTCAGGGATTCGATCACGCACGTTCATTTGTAGCGCTTCGTTTTCACTCCAGCCATACATTCGTACAGCACCAGGATTCCATGCCAGAATGCGGCCGTTGAGATCCTGCATAGTGATAGCATCGTTTGCATCACGAACAACGACTGCCAGACGGAGCATTTGATTGGCATTTTCTAATGCTTCTCGTATACGCATAGTTTCTGTGATATCAACAAAAGTGATTACTGCACCATCTATTATGTTTTCGAGAGTACGGTAGGGCAATATACGCATGGTGTACCACTTGCCCGCCAAAGATTGCACATCGGTCTCTTTGGGAATCAGGGTACTCAGTACCTCCTGAATGTCCGTAACCAGGCAGTAATAGTTCTGCAGGTTATAGGCAATGTGACTCACAGGTCTGCCGATATCGCTCAGGATCAGATTGATGATCTCGCTAGCGGCACTGGTAAAGCGCACTACACGCATATTTAAGTCCACAAAAACGGTGCCGATACCAGTACCTGCCATCAGATTGATCATGTCGTTATTGATGCGTGACAGATCTATGACTTTGAGTTGCTGTTCGGTGTTGACCGTAGATAACTCTTCGTTGATAGATTGTAATTCTTCCTTGGCAGTTTCCAATTCTTCGTTGGTGGATTGCAATTCTTCGATATTGGATTGCAATTCTTCGTTTGTGGACTTAAGTTCTTCGTTGGCTGTGCTTAATTCCTCGTTGGTCGTCAGGAGGTGTTCTTCCTTGGCTAGCAAGGCTTGTTCAAGGGCTTCGATGCGTGGGTCTCCACCTGACTGTCCTGACTGTCCTGACTGTCCTGACTGTCCTGACTGTCCTGACTGTCCTGACTGTCCTGACTGTTCGACTTCTTCCTCCAAGATGACTAGATAAAGCGGTTCATCAGAAGGCGATGGGGGATTAAGTATTATCGGCTTGATGGTCAGATTAATAACAGCAGTATGGTTATTCGTTTTAACCCGAAGACCGTTACAGTGAACAATGTTGCGGGTACTTGCCGCCTTGAACAGGCTGGTCGTTAGGCCTATTCGCAGCCCATCGCGGGCCATTTTAAGAATGTTGTTTAAGCCGGATTCTCCAGCAGTCGGTTCCAGGTACATTCCGGTGCGACCGTGTAGATAGAGAATGTCACCCAGGTGGTTCACCAGTGCGCCAGCTGGGGCGATCTGCAATAATAGCGCCTGTTCGGTGAGTTCGCGCAGGGGGAGTTTTACAGGAATTGTTTTTTTGTCGGTGCTTCGAGCAAAGTTTGTATCCATCAGCAGCGAAAATCGAGCCAGGTTTGCCCGCTGATTACCATGAAAATTCTCTTTGCGCTGATACAGTTTTGCTTTGCGGTTTAGTACAACAAATAGATCGTTTAAGTCGCCTACACTTTCTGAGCTGCCCAAAAACAGTATACCGTCCGGGTTAAGGGCATAATGGAATAGCTGCATAAGCTTTTCCTGTAGTCCTTTTCCCATATAAATTAGCAAATTGCGGCAACTTATAAAGTCAATTTTTGAGAAAGGCGGATCTTTGATTACATTTTGCTCTGAAAAAATCATCATGTCGCGGATGTTTTTGTTGATGCGATAGGCGCTGCCATCGGCCTCGGTTTTAAAAAAATGCTTCAACCGATCGGGCGACACGTCAATAGCGATGCTCGAAGGATAGAGACCGGCACGAGCTGTGGCAATTGACTGACTGTCGATGTCAGTAGCGAAGATCTGCACAGTGTAGCTTGCATTCAGCATATCTATCTGCTCTTGCAAGAGCATGGCGATGGAGTAGGCCTCTTCGCCGGTGGAGCATCCCGGTATCCAGACACGGATGCTTGAGCCAGGCTGCTTGTCGGCAAAAAACAGTGGAATAATTTCTTTTTTAAGCGCCAGGAAGGAATCAGGGTCACGGAAAAAATTGGTCACCCCGATTAACAGGTCACGAAATAGCGCATGTACCTCGGTTGGATTTTGTTGCAGATATTTGACGTAATTATCTAGTATATTAATTTGATTAACAGCCATGCGCCGCTCGATCCGTCGATTGATGGTGTTCAGCTTGTACTGGGAGAAGTCGTGTCCGGTCTGGGCACGCACCAGAACAAAGATTTTTTGTAATGAGTTTTCGGATTTATCTTTCGATACAGTCGTGGTTTGAAAGGATTTGTCGTAGGCTAGTTTGGCATAGGCAATAAGTTGGGCGGGCATTTCGGCAGGTGGTAGTTCAAAGTCCACCGTGCCGGTGGCGATGGCGTTGCGTGGCATGGCATCGAATTCGGTAGATTCGGGTTTTTGTGCCAGAACAATACCACCTTCTCCCTTGATAATCCGAACGCCCAAGGCACCATCACTACCCGTGCCGGAGAGCACGATACCTATTGCGCGTTCGCGTTGATCTTGGGCTAGCGACCGGAAGAAAAAGTCTATTGGCAGGCGCAGTCCTCGATGCGCTGAAGGCTCCAGTAATTGCAGGGTGCCGTTTATAAATGCCATATCGCAGTTAGGCGGAATAATGTAGACGCAGTTGGGTTTTACCGTCATGCCGTCTTCAACTTCAATGACGGGCATGCGGGTGCTGTGTTGAATAAGTTCGGTGAGCAAGCTTTTGTGGTCTGGAGCCAAGTGCTGAACCAGAATAAAGGCCATGTCGGGGTCAATGTCGGGGGGCATGCCGGAAAAAAACGCCTCAAAAGCAGCCAAGCCCCCTGCCGAGGCACCTATGCCGACAATCGGAAAAGCGTTAGGAGACGTTGCCCTCGACTGCGATTCTTTGTTTACGGCATTATTGGCTTCCTGCAGGTCGTTTATTTTGCTAGGTCCCTGAGCTTTTTCCGCATTTGTTAGTTGTTTTTTATGTGTCATTATGATCGTATCCTGATTGGATAAATGGTGTTAGTTTGTCCACCTTGGGTGGGCTATAAGTGTAGCATCAAGGTATTGTTGGGCAATAGCAACAAAATCGTCAAAGCCTTCAAGAAATGCATCAACCATATCGGGATCGAAGTGCTTGCCGCGTTCGGCGGCGATGATGTCACGGGCTTTTTTGAAGGGTATTGCCTGCTTGTAGGAACGTCGTGAGATCAGGGCATCGAAGACATCGGCGATGGCCATCAGGCGTGCGGAAACAGGAATCGCATCCCCTGACAAACCATCAGGATAGCCGCTACCATCCCATTTTTCATGGTGCCAGTGGGCGATTTCTTTGGTGGTCGAAAGAAATGCCATACGTGTCTCAATGTCATGTTCTTCTTGTTTGATGTCACGTTCTGCCTGTTCAATGGCATCGCTGCCCAGCTTGGCATGGGTCTGCATAATGGTCCATTCATCGGTCGTAAGCCTACCGGGTTTGAGCAGTATGTTATCGGGAATGCCGACCTTGCCGATGTCATGCAGCGGTGCTGAACGGGCTAGCATGTCAATGTAGCTTTCGGTAAGCGTGCCGGCAAAACGGGGATGACGAGCTAATCCCGTCGCCAGTCGTTGCACATAACCTTGGGTGCGCAAAATATGGTTGCCGGTTTCCGGGTCGCGTATTTCGACCAGATGCGCCAGCGCCCGAATGCTGATGCATTGGATGAGATTATTTTCCTTCATACGCAGTGCAACTTGCGCCTTAAGTGTGGCCTCTTGATCCTTCATCCAGTCACGCGCCAGCTTTGCTTCCAGTTGAGTATTAACCCGGGCCAGTACCAAAGGTGGGCTAATAGGCTTGGTAATGTAATCAGCAGCACCCAGTTGCAAGCCATGTTCCTCGTCGCGGGTATCCGTCATGGCGGTGAGGAGAATAACAGGTATATCTTGTGTGTCGGGATCGTCGCGCAGATGGGTAATGACTTCGAAACCATTCATATTCGGCATCATCACATCAAGTAAAATCAGGTCGGGCCTAGGCTGGCTGGCTGCTATACGTAAGCCCGATGAGCCTGATTTTGCTGCCAACACCCGGTATTTTGGTTGTAACAGCTCACTTAATAGTCGTAGACTTTCGGATGCATCATCAATAATTAAAATGGTGGCGTTGGTTTCTCCAGGAGGTTGCACGAGAATAGGAGTCGTAGCGATGGGAAGCCATTTTGAGTCAGATATTTTGATCATTTGATATAAATAGTTTGTGCGTGTAACGAAAATGAACGGGAAATCTGGC
>CAIQND010000835.1 GCA_903873045.1 uncultured Methylococcaceae bacterium
GCGCACTCCTAAGTAGCACACAATTGATGGGTCTATAGCCTGTCGTTGATAAAGCAGAAAAAGCATCCGTATCGATACCGGCATAATTTTTGCTTATTAATGTTGTAAGTTAAACCCTAGCCCCCGTCATAACTCTATGAAAAAGAAGTCATTGCAATATTTACGGATGCATACCAATATGGAAAGCGTCATTGATGAACTGGCACCCAATTTTCTGGGGAACGGGACTATTAACGGTAATGATGACAAAGTGCCTTATGGCTTATTTGTTGAGGCGGTTGAACAAGCACCGATCGCGATTTCGATTACCGATAAAAAATCCAACATACTGTATGTGAACGAAGCATTTTCCAAAGTCACCGGTTACCATTCGTCTGATATTCTGGGAGAAAATGAATCATTGTTGTCAGACAAATCGACCCCCCGAGAAGTCTATTACGATTTATGGCATACCATCACTGCCAAGAAAACATGGCATGGGACGTTATGTAACCGCCATAAATCCGGTCATCGTTATCTCGCTGATTTGACGATAGCGCCCATGCTGGATGAGCATGGGGTCATTACTCATTTCATAGGCATGCATCGGGACATTACCCAGCCTTATGAATCTGAAAAAAAGGTTATTAATCACAAACTATTAATCGAGTCGGTTCTTAATTCGTCACCCATTGCCATGGTGGTTATTGATGATCAAGATCGGGTGATTTTAGATAATCATAACTATAAAGCCCTGGTTACTGATCTGGATAAAGGCGAACCGGCTGCTTTTTTTTTACAGTTGCTGCGTAATGAAATGGGGGATTTATGGCAACAAATACAAAAAAATGAACAGGGTTTTAATAATCGTGAATTTAGAATAGAAGGTAAAGGCAACCTACGTCCTCACTGGTTTTCCTGTGCAGGAAACTGGTTTATGGAGAATGAGGTTAATGCCGATGCCTTTTTTGATAATACTTCCAAACAGTACTTGATACTCACCATCACCGACATCACTCGGCAACGTCGGCAGATGGAAGAGTTGCATCTTCAAACATTAAAAACCATCATGGCTGAAGATGAACGGGTGCGCAGTATCAGGGAAACGTTGCTGGGTGCAATGCACCAGATTCAAATGCCAATGAACCAAATCAGGGCAGCCGAACAACTTTTAAAACACAAGGGGATGGATCAACAAGTCGGTCTATTACATAGTTTGCAGCAAATTCAGCAATCCGGTGAAGAAGCGCTTAAGACCATGGAAAAATGTATCCCCAAAATTTTGCAGGCAACTATTATTCCGGTTAACATCAATCAAATTCTTCATGATGTGCTGTTACTCAGCGACCAACAAATCTTGAGTAAGGGTATCGATGTGCATTGGCATCCAATGCCTGCATTACCCAACATACTGGGTTCTGAAAATCGCCTGCGTATAATGTTTAAACAATTAATAGATAACGCAATTGATGCTATCAGCGCCTCAAATCATGGCGAACAGCGAATAAAAATCACCACGGATGCTGACGCTGATATGATTTTTGTCTGCATTGAAGACAGCGGCCCCGGCATTCCCTTTGAAAAACGCACTAAAGTATTTGAACCTTTTTATACCACCCGCCCCATGGGCAGTAATCAGGCAGGTATGGGACTGGTTATGGCAAAAGAAATTATTACCCAGCATCAGGGATTTATTGATATAGATCCGGCTTATATCCAGGGATGCCGGTTTAAAATAAGCTTTCCCTTGCCCAGACAGGAGCCAAGGAGGCTAACCTGATGACAGAGCGATTACAACTCATCGAAGCCGAACTTGATACCCTGTACCTCATCAGTCAGGTATTAAACAGCACGCATGATTTGCATGCAAAATTACAAGCGGTTCTGGAGATACTCCATAAAAGATCCGGCATGTGTTCCGGGATGATAACCTTGAAGGAAATTGAAAATAACAGCATGATTGTCAGTGTTATTCACTCTGAAAGCGTCGATAAACTTAATCAACCTATTAGATATAACCCCGGCGAAGGTTTGATGGGTGCCATCCTTCATGATGGCAGTACCATTGTCGTTGAAAAAGTGTCTGAAGAGCCGCGTTTTCTAGGTCGTTTAGGATTGTATGATCCTGAATTACCTTTTATTGGTTCACCCATTTATATAGAAGAAGGTGACACCATCGGGGTGCTGGCAGCGCAA
>CAIQND010000836.1 GCA_903873045.1 uncultured Methylococcaceae bacterium
CTGCTTGCTTTGGGTGGCGGCATTTTGGCGCGGGGCTTTTTATCAGCAACAGAAGCAACCAAGCCAACGTCCTTACCTGATTTTTCCTTACCCGATGTAGCCGGTAATCAACACGCTATTTCAGAGTGGCAGGGAAAAATACGGGTCATTAATTTCTGGGCAACCTGGTGCCCGCCCTGCCTTAAAGAAATGCCCGAATTTATTGCCCTGCAAGAACAATACGCCACTAAAGGCCTGCAATTTATCGGTATCGCAATAGACGACCAAGAGTCGGTTGAAAAATACCTCGCTTCAACCAAAGTCAATTACCCCATCTTAATCGGTGACGTTACTGGCATTGCCCTGGCTCACCAACTGGGCAACATTATTGATGCTGTCCCCTTTACCGTTATTGTCAACCAACAAGGGCAAATCATACATCAACAACCGGGTGAATTTTCAAAAGAAGAAATCATGAAAATTATTACCCCGTTGCTAAATTAAGTTTTGATTAGATCGCTATCGGGTAAGTTGTGTGTCACGCACCATTCACCATAACAGAGAAAAAAACCAATGAACCGCAGGTGAAAAACAAAATTATTGTAACTATTCAGTCCCCCTCTTTGAAAAAGAGGGGGTAGGGGAGATTTTATTAGATAAATCCCCCTCGACCCCTCACTTTACTCTCCCCGTTTTTCAAAGGGGGAGGTGAATACTTACAAATTATTATAGAGCCATGTAGAAATAAAGCGACATTCGTCCACCCTCACCCCAGCCCTCTCCCGGGTGGAATAAAGATGACTTTAAAAACGATAAAAAACATCAGCGGTTGAAATAAACCAGTCAATAGCGGATAGGGTTTATTTCAACCGCTGATGTTTTAAACTGAGCGGAGGGAGAAAATGCGGCTTAACGAATTAATACACCTGTGTGTAGCTTTCCCTTACTTCTTTAAGTTCCATGGCTATTTCACGGCGTAATCGGAAATCACGTCGGGTATGTGCGATGTTATAGGGTATTTTGGGGTTTCTTTCGTACTTAACAGCAGTACGAACAAGACCTATCCATTGCCTGTCATTATCTTCCATTTCTTTAAAGCGATTACGAATCCGTTCCAATTCCTGATTACAATAGGTCACAAAACCTGCGGCATAAAATACACTGTTTTTTAGATAATCTTTTAATGCTGCTAAATCACCGTTAATTTCTTCGACAACTTGCTCAAAATTATTGGGTTCAGGTACTTTTTCCTGCTCCTCCGACTCAGTGAATGATGAATAATTTAAATCCTGACTCATCGCCGCTTTAATAGCGGTTTTGACCGTTTTTCCAACAGCCGGTGGAGCCACTGCTTTATTGGCCCACAAGCCATAGCGTAAATAATGGGTAACATCCTGTTTGTTCATATCGACACCCTGATAGAAAGCTTCCAAGGTTTTAATTTCGGCTGAACGCTCATTCAATAAACGTTCACGCGCTTGTAACGGTTTCGCTATAAAGGCTTCAACGGCAACACGACCAAAACGTAAAAAAAGAACCTGAAAACCATGACGAATGCGTGCTTGTTCGATATTTTCATCGGTATTTAACAAAGTCTTACGCACGTCTTCGGTTTCCCATAGCAGTGCCTGTGTTTTTTGAACAATTTGATCGATCAAGACTTGCAATGATTGCGCTAATTGGTCGGTCAGTTCGGTTTCAAATTTTTGCTGAATTTCTCTAAAGAGTTCTTCGCGAATTTTGTAATTGCCTTCACGCGGATCGGGCATTGAAATCGTTCGGCCTGACGTATAAATACGTTTCAACTCATCCATTTGACCCGTGGTAAGATTGGATAGCAGCGCTTCAATTTTTTCATCATAAGCGGCATGTAAGGTCGCCAGTTCGTGATGTTCAGCCCCCAGTGCATCGGCTTCCTTACGCCCTTGAATGCTTTCGGCATACCAGACATCAAAGTCTTTTTTAATGCGCTGCCATTCGCGTCCCCACCATTGATTAAAGTCTTTGCCCAGCAGGTCATCTTCTTCTATATCGCCATCCGCTATCGCGCCATAAACGGGTTCAAGTTTAACCAAAACGTCACCGGCATAGAGTCGTATATTACTGACCAGTGCATCGCAACGTTTTTGCAATACTTCTGCGCGTTCGTGATCGATGTAATGATTGACGGTTTCTTTTAATAGCAATATGCCATCATTGATGCCCAGTTTTTTTAATTTCAGCTTATCGTCGGCACTTTTATTGCGCCGCAAGGTATCTTCTGATGGTATGCCAAAGTCAACCAAATGAGCACGCGCACAAACCGGTATCATGCGTCGCTCGGGAACAGCGGGCCAATAATTTCTGTGTTTTGCCAGGGTTTCCTTAAAATCAATCTGATCATCCAACGCATCTGCTTGCGTGAGCACCACAAAAATTTTATCCGAAACTTTTATACTGGGATCTTCAGAGTCTGCAATAAGCAATATTTCTTTTTCCGGCCCGGTAATGGAAGGTTGCTTCATCTCCTTGGCATAAATAATCGCATCACAACCCTTTAGTCGATCAATGGCTTGCTCCGAATGCATTTGAATGCCCGAATTAAAACCAGGAACATCATGAAAAATAATATCCCTATCATTTCTTAAGCGCACTGTTTTAAGTTGTATGCGTTTAATGGCTAAAGACTGCGCTCGATTTTTAAAAATCGCAGACTGTAAGTGTTCATTAATTTCACTAATATCTATAAAACCTTGGGTAAAGCCATTTTTTTGCTTGGTAAACTCGTAAATGGCATTCAGATTTTTTTCGGTATCATCAAAATCTTCTTGTATTTCTTTTCTTTCCTTGTCATTCAGATTTCTGGCCAGCGCCTCTTGCCTTTGCTGCTGAAGCTTGTTTATCTCTTCCCGGCTATAATATTGAATTGACAGAAGTTGATCTTGTTCTGTCTGGGCTGACCAGATTTCTGTACTGGTGAAGGTGCATCTTTCACGTGCAGAAGGTAAAATCTCTTGCCCTAACCACGCATTCAGTAATGCACTCTTACCCGCTTTTTCCAAACCAATAACAGCGACTTCAAAACGGTTGGCATGTAAACGCTCCAGTTGTCGGTTTAATCGTGCGTGTTCCACGTTAAGTTTTTCCACAAGCTCGGGTGCTATATCTTCGCTTGTTTTATTACACAGCGTGACCAATTTATCCGCTAATACAGAGGTTATTTCTAACCTCGCCAGTTGTTGTTGGCAAGTTTCCAGCCAAGTAGCCATAGATGTTCCAGAGTTGTTAAATACTTTTGGGGTAGTGTGCAGGCTGGATTAGCGATAGCATAATCCAACCTACGGACTTGCAAGTATCTGTCGCTTAGTGAGCGACCTCAACCTTGGCGCCCTTGTCCTGACCAATGTCAGCCAGCGTTTCGTTGAACCAGGCCGTATCAAGATCAAACGGTTTGCCGCCTTTGATGCGAGGAAATTCAATCGCACGCAAAACGCCGCCACGGTCTTCATCATGCCCAATTACACCGGATTCACGACGGAAAGCGCATTCGACCGCCAGATCAGCGCAAGACTTGATCAAACGAATATCTTCAACGTTTGAAGCGGCGGCTCTGGCAAAATAACCCGACTTTTGAATCAGGGTTTTTTCTGCACCCAACATTTCCGCAAACTGTTCACCAAACCATTTGCCGGGATTAACCGCATCAAGCTTCACATGACCAAAAGCATCGCGGGGGACTTCTTGCCCTTTGGCCTGCATTTCGGCAACGATGGATTCAACACCGGCACCTTCTGAAACGAAGATGTTTACGCAGTCATATTTATCCATAACGGCACGAAGACGTTTGGCTTCAGCAGCAATATCAACAGTCATTTCCGGAATAAAAATACCATGAACTTCGAAGGCATTACGGTCAAGACCCAATTCAGGCAACCATTCTGCACTATCAAGCAGCTTACGATATTCCTGAGCTGTGGCAGCCGTTAACCATCCGCAACTGCGTCCCATCACTTCATGAACAATCAACATACGCGGATTGGCATTATTTTCGGCGACTACGTTCCAAAAGTAACGCGCTCCTTGCTCTGCCGCTGTCCAGGCACCTAATGATTGCTTGATAGGAAAGACATCATTATCAACAGTTTTTGGCAAGCCGATAACAGTAAGACCGTAATTGTTATTGGCAAGAAAAGCGGCAAGATCGGCTGCTGCGGTATTGGTATCGTCACCACCGATGGTGTGAAGAATATCAACATTATCTTTAACCAATTGATCTGCAGCTACTTTTTGCGGGTCTTGACCTTCCTGTACCAGACCGCGTTTAAGGCAATCTTTAACATTGGTCAATTTAACGCGACTATTACCAATCAGCGATCCGCCAAAACGATGCAGAAGCCCCGCTTTTTCACGCATTGCTGGCGTTACGGTATAAAAATCACCCAGTAACAGACCTTTATAGCCACTACGATAACAAATGATTTCAATAGAAGGATCGATTTCAGTATAACGCTCGATAAGGCTACCGATAGCGGAGTTTAGGCAAGGAGCCAAACCGCCGGCGGTTAAAATTGCGACTTTTTTGGGTTTGTTCATAGGAATTGTAAAGTATGGAGTTAAACAAAAGTTATGGATCGGGAATTAGATAACCGGGAAGACGAATAGAAAAAGCCATCAACCTGTTTACGTTATTAAATTACCCTTCCTGAATGTAAGGAGAATGTTACAGCATCCTTTGCTGTATCGTTCCGCACCCAATCTCAAATCACACGCTCATTTAATGACGTGCACTTCCAGAGCATAGCAAAGAAAATACCGGCGCGTAAGCTTTGACTTGAGACTCCGATGGAATCGCAATTTTACCATATTACAAAATAATATCTTTTGTTTTGTTGTTAATGCGCTTGAGGCATTGTTTGAGAGGCTTTTTTGATTGGATGATATAGAGTCCGTAATTAATTAAACGACATAACAAATACACGCGCTAAGAGTCAGTCTTGATTGACTTGAGGTCTATGTCGCTAAATCAACGAAGGTCTTTATAACGCCAGATTAGCTTAAAACCCACTGAAAAAGTTTTGGTTTTTTTATTGCACAATGGCGAAATTGCCTATATCTGGCCGCCAATTCTCCTTTGATTTAATAATCAACGGAGATTTTTGATGGAATGTGAAGATTAAACGCCAGTGGTTATTTTTTAAAGTAACCACTAATAACTGCGGAAAATGACAGCTCGTTTTTGGCCAGAGGTTTGATGATTAAGAACGCATCCCACAATATTTTTACGGCCTTGGACAGATTCCTTATGCTTTGCCGAACCAAATCAAAGGCACCAAATATAGCCAAACAAATGAATTGTTTTATCAAAGAATAATGGTTCCTGTTCAAGCCGGCCAAAATAGCAATAGACTCTTGCGCATCAGCACCACCACATTGCAGATATTTAAATACCGCTGTTTTAAGCAAATCGTTAGACATCACACCATACAACGCGTTGGCAAGCACATTGAGATTAGCATTGGCGTGTTGCCTATCACAGTAATAGGCTTCGATTTTGTCGTGAATTAAATCGGTATTATAAAAATCAGGCATCGCCAATAAATGCGCACTCAATATTTGTATGTC
>CAIQND010000837.1 GCA_903873045.1 uncultured Methylococcaceae bacterium
ACAGTTTCGCTTTATCAGTTAAAAGCATGAGGGAGATGCCTTACTCCAGAATTTAAGGTTTGGAAAGTTGTTATTTTTATTAACAGGTGGTGCCATAAATTAGAACTGAAGTTAGATGCTAGAGTAGCTCCTGATAATAAAGGGAGAGGGGATTTTGCGCCTAAAATAAAGCACGTAGGGATGCCAATTATTTTTTAAAGAATGCTCTGAATGGCTGCGAAGAGGCACTTAACTTAACTGCATTGGAATGCTAAGGTATAATATTAAATTTTTAATAAAATTAACGACATGAAAAGACTCATCGAAACCAGGATAGTAAATCCTTTGCTTGAAAAATACGGGATACCTGCCTATAAAACCAAAGGATCGGCAGGCATTGATTTGGTCGCCTGTATTGATGAACCCATCACTATTGCCGGCGGCGAAAATAAATTACTGGGCACCGGTTTGGCTGTCAATATTCAAGACCCCGGCTTGGTGGCTGTTGTTGCCAGCAGAAGCGGACTTTGTTTAAACAGCCAAATTCGGGTTGGACAAGGCTTGGGCATTATCGACTCTGATTATCTTGGCGAAATAGGTGTCATTTTGCACAATGATGGTGTGAATGATTATACGGTTCAACCAGGCGAAAGAATTGCACAATTATTGTTTATGCCAGTGGTTCAGGTCGCTTTTAAAGTGGTTACCGATTTTACTACGGAGACCGATAGAGGCGAGGGTGGCTTTGGTCATACCGGTCGTCATTAAGCTGTTTTTCTGAAAAAGCTTTAGTAATGACTCTTTAATTAATAAACGGAAAGTCTAAAAATGATGCAAACAAGAACACCTCACCAAATAGCTGATGTGCTGATAGAAGCATTGCCTTATATTCAACGCTTTAAAGGCAAAACCGTAGTGGTTAAATTCGGCGGCAATGCCATGGTTGACGAGGCGCTTAAGCACAGTTTTGCCCGTGATATCGTCTTGATGAAACTGGTTGGCATGAATCCGATTGTGGTTCATGGCGGCGGCCCTCAAATTGGCGACTTATTGGCGAAACTGGGAAAAACAACCGGCTTTGTCGATGGTATGCGTATTACCGACAGTGAGACGATGGATGTCGTTGAAATGGTGTTGGGCGGCTTGGTGAACAAGGAAATTGTTAACCTGATCAACAGAAATGGCGGTAAAGCCGTTGGCTTGACCGGAAAAGACGGTGATTTTATTCGGGCTAAAAAAATTCACTTAAAAAAATCGGCACACGATATTGATGCGTCGGAAATAATTGATCTGGGTCATGTCGGCGAAGTTAGCAGCATTGATCCGGCCGTCGTTGAAATGCTGGGACGCAGTGATTTTATTCCTGTTATTGCGCCTATCGGTGTGGGTGCTGATGGTCGCTCTTATAACATTAATGCTGACTTGGTTGCCGGTAAAATTGCTGAAGTGCTAAAAGCCGAAAAATTGATTTTATTGACCAATACCGCCGGTATTCTGGATAAAGCCGGTGATCTACTGACGGGTTTGTCCATCAATGACATTGAAAACCTGATTACCGATGGCATCATCTCTGGCGGCATGATTCCTAAAACCCGTTGCGCTACCGATGCGCTAAAAGGCGGTGTAAGCAGTGTCCATATTATTGATGGACGTGTTGAACATGCGGTACTGCTTGAGCTTTTTACCGATCAAGGTGTGGGGACTTTATTATTGAGAGCCTCACGCGATAAAGCATCGTTGACCTAACAGATACTACGCCAGTCGGGGTTTGCAACCGGTGTCACGCCTGAGAAACGCATCCGGGGTAAGTATTCAGTCCCCTCTCTTTGTAAAAGAGGGGGGGGGAGATTTTATTAGCTAACCCCCCTTTTTCAAAGGGGGAGGTGAATACTTACCATCCGGGAGCGCCAAGCCCAAGCTTGGCATTTAACCAGGCTACGACGAGCTGGGGCTCGGCGCTCCCGGAGCGGTATCCAAACTCCGCTACGCTTTAGAGCCGTGGGGATTTATTTAAAAATATTCCCTAACCCAAGCCACTCTGAGAATGTGTTGGTTTGTAGTTGAAAATGTCCGCCAGCAGTCGGGCACTAAAGGTTATTCAGATACAAAAAAGGCCCAATTAAGGACCTTTAGTGTTTGTTACCTTTTTTACTTCTTATTTGCCGTCATCAACAATCATGGAAGTAGCATAGATTACTCCATTAATGGAATAGCCTTTATACTCATCATCATATCCAATAACTAAGCTTTTAGCATGACCTTTATAAGTTATTTTAGTACATCCTAAAGTATTCACTGCCTTACCTGAAATAACTACACTTGCGCCACTTACCGAACTTATAGCGGCATGGCCACTTGCACTTTTAGATCCGGCAGGCGCTGCACATGAGGTTGGGGCAACAACTGGCGGAGTTACACAAGTATTACTTGCTGAATCCAATACCTGAGGTGCCACACAAACTGGAACCGGCGTTATACAAGTATTGGTGGCTGCATTCAATACCTGAGGTGCTACACAAACTGGAACAGGTGTTACACAAGTGTTGGTAGCTGCATCGCGAACTTGTGGAGCCACACAAACAATTGGCGGAGTTACACAAGTATTACTTACTGCATTCAATACCTGAGGTGCCACACAAACTGGAACAGGCGTTACACAAGTGTTGGTAGCTGCATCGCGAACTTGTGGAGCAACACAAACAATTGGAGTTGGTTTAACTGTAACAGATGTTGGAATACACCACATTGGAGTTCCGTTAAGACCATTCGCAGCTCCATAAGAACCGGAATAGCTAATCAACGCACCAATTGGGAAGTTACCAGCAGCTACACCATTAAATGCATAGGCTACACCGGCAGCAGGTATTGCTACATTGTTATTTGCTGTTGTCAAATAAGCAGATTTAATAAGAGTGCCGTCATATTTCGCAATGCTGCCCAATCGAGCTGTAACGGCCAAGTTAGGTTCATCAACACCAGAACACGCTACCGCAACTACAGGAGCAGCTGCGATTGACAAAGTAAACATCTTGGAATTAGCTTTATTATTTTTGTCAGTTACCGTAATGGTATGTGTTGTTATCCCCGCATCACCCTTAGCAGGAGTTCCAGAAATAACACCCCCAGCACTTAAAGTTAAACCGTTTGGAAGAGCTGGAACAACAGACCAAGCAAATGGAGCTGTACCTGAAACTTCAGTCAATTGGAGATAATAAATTGCACCTTCTACACCATTATCCAGCATTTGGGTAGAGATAGTCGGTGTTGGAACAACAAGATTGCCATTAATATCAGTGATACTAATAGTATAAGCTTTGGTTATAGCTTTTCCGTCAGCATCAGTTGCATTAACATTGAATGTGAAAATACCTGACTCGGTTGGCGAGCCAGTTAAAATGCCCGTTACTGGATCAATGGTTAAACCTAATGGAAATATACCATCAGTTGTAACGGTATATGGCGTATTTCCACCAGAAACAACTGAACGCGCAACATATTGTTTACCTATTTGACCGTTATCAATAACTTCAATAGCTGTTAATGGAGCAGCTAGTTCAAAACCGACCATATTGGCACCGATATAGTCACCAATAATAGCATCAGTTGAACAATTATAATTGTAGCTATTACCCATATAATCGGTTATTGAGACACTGGTTTGTGACCCATGAATATTATCTGGACTTACAGCGTCACACATTGCTTCATGGGTTTCACCATCAAATGAAAGTGCTTTACCCGTATATTTGTAAAATTCATATTTACGGGTAACTTTTTCATTTAGTTTAACTTTTTCTACGGCACCCTGATGCGCACCTTTAGCACCCACTTTAGCGCCAGCTGGTTCTGTTTGAACTAGGTACCATTCACTTTCTACCTGAGCGGGTTCACCATTTTGCCAATCAGGAATACCATCACCATTTTTATCTTCATTAATTAACAGTGCTGCATTTACTGGATTAGCATTATGAATAGTTGTTTTTATTACTTTCATCCAATGAGGTGTTCCCCACTGGGCATTTGCCGGTTCTGGAGGAGCAGGCATAACTGCAACAACCTGAACTACAGGAGCTTGTACTACGTTGTTGATTGGCGCTGGTTGAACAACAACTGCTTGGAAGGCTGGAATATTGATAGCAGGTGGTGGAGTTGAAGAATCACCTCTTACTAATGCACCAGGATTACTTTCTACTAACCAATGATACGTCACTGATTTAGGATAAACATTACTTGTGAACATTCCATTCACAAAATGTTCACAACCATCAGTTGCTGTTGGGCTGGTACATTGGTGAGCACCAGTTACCATCCATGGGAAACCAGCAGCATTTGTTGTTGCAGTCCATTGACCCGTTGCAGAATCATATGATGACACATAACGAACGATTGTTTTTAGGGGCGTAGTTGTAGTAGCAGGTACTTCTACTAAAGTTGGGTTACCATACCTGGAATAAGTCCAAGTATAGCCAATATCAGTACTTTTCAATCCCTCATATTCGATTTCAAAGCCGTGAGAGTCCTTACCGGTGTCATTGATAACATCAAAATTGCCGATAGATCCATACATCACCGTGGCCTGTGATGATGTGCTAAACGCTAATAAGATTAGCAGGTGTTGCAAATACTTCATTTGTATATCCTTTTTAAGGTGCGCTGTCATTTTAGATTCAGGCAACGATTGGGGGTATTTATTGGGAGTTACCAAAAGCTACAAGTACAATATAACATATAAATAATAAGGTATATTTATTATATTTGTTATGATGAATTGTTTTATGAAAGGTTAATTACAATAAATCATGTATAGAATTTCAGAAATTAAATTTCCAATTCGCAGCGCTTTAACCGACATTCCGCACCCCATAAGAATTTTTAGTATTTTTTACTTATTGATAATAAAGGCTTTTTTATAATCCATTTTTCTGAGTATCCTGCATTGGAACTAACAATCCATGTTTTATCATCTATTCTCAGTCAATA